>NZ_JAUBTS010000006.1:0-112509 GCF_036705105.1 Microcoleus sp. B9-D4 | reverse complement strand
CACAAACAATAATTGTAAATAACCAACAATCTCTCAAACCCGCCCCCACCCAACGAGAAATCCCCCCGCCTATTTTTCGCATTTAAAATGTAGGGGAGGGTTTCACAAACAATAATTGTAAATAACCAACAATCTCTCAAACCCGCCCCCACCCAACGAGAAATCCCCCCGCCTATTTTTGCATTTAATATAAATCAAGGTTGATGTGGATTATTGGTTAGGTGGGGGCGGGTTTCTTAGATGGTTCATAGCTGGCAGGTATTATTTGTAAAACCCGCCCCTACATTTTAATCATTGATGTCGTTTAACCGCTTCCACCAAAGCAATAACATCCGCTTCCAAAGTATTAAAAGCCGTTACCAGTCTAATAGTACATTCATCCCACCGATAAAACAGAAAACCCTCAGCTAAAACCGCTGTAATTACCGATTCGGGAAGTTGAATAAAAATCTCGTTTGCTTCAACTTGATGGCAAAACTTCGCTCCCTCAACTCCCGCCAAACCTGCGGCTAATTTAGCTGCCATATTATTTGCATGAGCCGCATTCTTCAGCCACAAATCATCCGTTATATACGCTTCCAACTGTGCCGACAAAAACCGCATTTTCGAGAAAAGATGCCCGCTGCGCTTGCGGTAAAAAGGGAAAGTCTTTGCCAATTCTCGGTTGAAAAATACCACAGCTTCTGCAGCCATCGCGCCGTTTTTTGTCGCTCCAAACGATAGAATATCTACACCGGCGCGCCAAGTGACATCAGCAGGAGAACAGCCAAGACTGGCGACAGCATTGGCAAAGCGAGCTCCATCCATGTGGAGGTGCAAATTGCGCTCGCGAACTACTTCCGAAATATGGGAAATTTCCGCTGGATTGTAGACTGTGCCGGCTTCCGTTGCTTGAGTGATGCTGACGGCTGCGGGTTGTACGTGATGGACGACACCTGCACCAGCGCGATCGAGTATTTTTCCTAAAGTCTCTACCTCTATTTTACCATGATTTCCTGTTACTGTTACTAACTTGGCACCGCCTGTAAAAAACTCCGGCGCGCCGCATTCATCCAGATTAATATGAGATTCCCCGTGACAGTAAACAGCGCCGTAAGGAGGAGTAACAACCGCAAGGGCTAGAGCATTAGCAGCAGAACCAGTTGCTACAGGAAAAACAGTCACCGATGTCTCGAACAAATCCGAAAATTTAACTTGCAAACGCTGTGTATATTCATCATCTCCGTAAGACATCACAGCACCGCAATTAGCCGCTGCTATCGCAGCCATAATCTCCGGCGAAACCCCGGTTGCATTGTCGCTACAAAAATTCATTAGAATAATTGGTAAATAGAATCTATAATATAACTCAACACTCAACAGTCAACACTCAAGCATTAAACCAAGAGGCAGAATTATGGCAGAATACCGCCAAATTGAATACCGCATCGGCAAAGACGGCAAAATTACCGAAACCGTCCTCAACGCCACCGGTTCGAGTTGCACCGAAACCACCGCCGGAATTGAAAAAGCCCTCGGAAAAGTAGAATCTCAAGACTTGCTGCCAGAATACTACCAAGGCGAAGAAAATTTGGTCGTTGAACAAACGCAGACTTTAAAACAAGTTTAGAAGAGTTAAAGATGTTTGAGATCCTCGGTGCAACAGTTGATGTAACAACAGTGCCTGCCTTCAGCTTCGCGCTAGCTATCGGGGGCATTTTTCTAATTTTAGTCTACGTTTATGCTGCATCTGAGGCGGGAGATGCGATCGAGTTTAAGTACGATACAATTCTGCGGGAACGCATGAATCAGCTAGACATTCTCGATTGGCAAGATTTAGGCGAAAAAGCAGGCTTAAGTCGCTTTGGGGTGCGCTTAGTGCGGCAGGGAGACGTGGGAAAACTCACCCTAGACCAACTGAGGCGGCTGGCAACAGTGCTGAATTTGAATTTTCAAGAGTTCGATCGTACTTTGCTCGCACTGCCAATCTCGGCTACAATCACAACTGAGCACAGCGAAATAGAAGAATTGAGGCAGCAGTGTTTCCGGTTGCGGGAAGAACTGCAGCAGCAAAAAGCTCAACTAACTGCCGATTTTCGCCGTGCTACCTTTGAACAGTTGCAAACTTTGTTAACCAACTATCCCGCCGCCCGCAAAATGGCAGAAGCCAAGCCGGATATGCCCGCCAAAAATCTCTCCGCTTTGTTTACTCCCTTAGAAAATCTTTTATCAAGTTGGGATTTTCAAACAATCGGTTCTGCATGGGAACAAACGGCTTACAATCCGCAGTTGCACCAGCCGGATGTTGAGGATATAAGAGAAGGAGAATTAGTTTATATTCGGTTTGTCGGCTATCGGGAGGGAGAACGAATTCTTACTCCTGCTAAAGTTAGTCGCACCCTGCCAGCGGGAATAAAAAATTAAATTTAACATTTAAAATTAACATGACTATAGTTGCCATAGACTTCGGCACCAGCAACACGGTTGTCTGCATTCTCAACCCAGATACGCAAACACCAGAAACTTTGAGATTGGGCGAGATGTCCCGCATTTTTAAAACGAATAATTCGAGCGGAGACGTGCGAGAAATATTTGTAGTTCCGACTTTAGTATTTGTGAAAAATGCCGGAGAGTTGGTCTTGGGGGAAAAAGTGCGATCGCAGCGTTTGGGACAATCCCAGCCAGACCGTTTTTTCAAAGCTTTTAAACGCAATTTAGCGGCCGATTTTCAGCCGCCGCCTCGCAACCTAGACGGCGAAACCTACACACCAGAATCAGTAGCCGAACAGTTTATCACAAGTATTTGGAAACAATTATATTTACAAAATATACAGGCAGAAAAAGTAATTTTTACAGTCCCCGTTGGAGCATTTGAGCGATATCTAGATTGGTTTCGCGACTTAGGAGAAAGTTTGGGATTTGCGGAAGTTCAGGTAATAGATGAATCCACAGCCGCAGCCCTGGGATATGCAGTAAAACGCCCCGGTTCTCTAGTTTTAGTAGTTGATTTTGGTGGCGGAACTTTAGATTTAAGTTTAGTCCGCACTGCTCTAACCCCCCCCTTACCCCCCCGAAGCTTGGGGGGGCTGGGGGGGGTGCGTGGCGAAGTATTGGCAAAATCCGATGCTTATGTCGGTGGAGAAGATATTGATATCTGGATTGTCGAAGATTATTTGCGGCAAATTGGTTCGTCGCGGGCAGAAGTCGGCGCAGTTGGCTGGCAAAATTTATTAGAAATAGCGGAAAAATTAAAAATTCAACTGTCTCAAGTTAATGAGGCTAAGGAAAGCTGGTTTGACGATGAAAATTTTATGTCTTACGACTTGCAGCTAAACCGAGACAAGCTTGAGGAAATTCTGGAATCTAGGCAGTTGTTAGAACAGTTGCGGGAAAGTTTAGATGAAGTTCTGAGTATTGCACAGGGAAAAGGTATCGGCAAAGCAGATATCGAACAGGTTTTGCTGGTAGGAGGAACTTCTTTAATCCCGGCTGTATCTAATTTAGTGGTTTCGTATTTTGGGCGGCAAAAAGTCCAAAGAGATAAGCCTTTTGAAGCAGTGGCGCACGGTGCTTTAGCCTTGACACAATTAGCGAGTGTTGACGATTATTTGCGCCACACCTATGCAATTCGCCTCTGGGAACCTTATGCTAAAGCTTATGCTTATTCGCCGATATTTAGCAAGGAAATGAAGTATCCCTGTCAAAGTTCCGAAGAGTTGACGCTGCAAGTGGCAATTGAAGGGCAAAGGGAAATTCGGTTAGATATTGGGGAAGTTGCGGAGGTATCGCAAGCGGAGGTTATTTTTAAC
Source organism: Microcoleus sp. B9-D4 (assembly GCF_036705105.1). NCBI lineage: Bacteria > Bacillati > Cyanobacteriota > Cyanophyceae > Oscillatoriales > Microcoleaceae > Microcoleus > Microcoleus sp. B9-D4. Next base: position 108,721 of record NZ_JAUBTS010000006.1, on the reverse strand, counting down.
GAAAAAGGGCAAATGACGAGCAGTTGGCTCAACAAACAGACGGATTTTCGCTCTCTGGACAGCCACCACCAGCAGGTTTGTGTGGCGCATTTGAACCCGCCTGGGGTATTGGGAATTGATAGGGTTTCGGTGAGTTTTGAGGTGGATGAGAGGCGGGTTTTGTTGGCGACGGTGCGGGATTTGGTGACTGGTAAGGTGTTGGTGGAAAAAGGGGCGATCGCCAAACTGCAATAATGGTAAAATTTTTAGATAACATTCGGATCTTGAAATCGGTACTCCACAAACTCTCGTCCGCGTGGTGCGCGGAGGGAAGAATATTTATTTAAATCAAATTTATGCCGCCATGAAAAAGCAACAAAATAAATTCAGCCACTTGACGGCAATCGAAAGAATTTATCTGTCATTTCCGGCAAGATTTTTATTGGATAAAAACTTGCTGCAAGGCAAAGTCTTAGATTTTGGCTGCGGCTTCGGCAGCGATGTTAGATTGTTGCAACAAAAAGGCTTCGATATTACGGGTTATGACCCTTATTATTTCCCGGAGTTCCCGGAAGATAAATTCGACACAATCATTTGCTTTTATGTTTTGAATGTTTTGTTTCCTGAAGAACAAGCTAATGTCCTGATGGAAGTGTCGCACCTGTTGAAACCGGGAGGAAATGCGTATTTTGCGGTGAGAAGGGATATCAAAAAAGAAGGCTTTCGAGAACATTACGTCCACAAAAAACCTACATATCAGTGCATTGTCAAACTTCCATTTAAGCCAATTCACATAGATGAGTCTTGCGAAATTTACAAATACGTGCATTACAACCATCAAAGAAATTCTACTAATAACTGCATATTCTGCAATCCGTATAAAAACCTAATTTTGCTAACTGAATCAGCAACAGCTTATGCGATGTTTGACGGTTATCCCGCCAGCAAAGGTCATGTTTTAATCATCCCCAAGCGTCACGTTGCCAATTATTTTGAACTGCCGTTTCGAGAGCAATCGGCTTGCTGGTTTATGGCTAATAAGGTACAAGAAATGTTAAGTAAAGAGTTTCAGCCAGACGGTTTTAATGTGGGAATCAATATTAATAAAGATGCAGGTCAAACTCGCAGTCATGCGGCTATTCATGTTATCCCTCGTTACAGGGGTGATGCGGCTGGAAATAAGGGTGGGATTAGGTATGTGCTTCCCAAGAGGGGAAAATAAAACTTAGCAAATTGTCAAAGGAATTATTTTTTACCGCAGAGGCGCAGAGAACACAGAGGTATAGAGAAGAGAGGTATTCATAATTTTTGTAAGGATTGTTATATTTGAGCAAACGGCGAGCAAAATAGGGTTAAAATGTGTTTGCAAGGTCTAAAACTACACATTAGCAGTAATTTGGTGTTCTGTTTATGTCTAAGCGCAAAAAGCAAGAATGGCTCAAGGAAACCTTAGAGCTCCAAGAAGACCACAATTGGAAGTCAAAGCCTGGAACTCGAATTTTTGTAGCAGGAAGAGGTGCAGTCCGCTTTGATGTCCCGGAAGATTGGCATTTTGAACCGGATACTAAGTCGTTCCGGTTTACGGATAAAAAGCCGCCCGATGATGATTGTTGTTTAGAGGTTTCGTTTAATTTGCTACCACCTGGTAACTGGGCAGATTTTCCGCTGGTGCCGTTATTACAGAAGCTGGTTGAAGATGATACGCGGAATCCGATCGCTCCTGGGGACATTATCCAATTGAAGCGGCAAACTGCCCGCATTGTTTGGACTGAATTTAAGTTTATCGACCCTCCAGAACAGCGGGAAGCTTATTCGCGAATCTGTATTGGGTTGGGTTCTAATGTTCAGTGTTTGATTACTTTTGATTACTGGGTTGATGATGCTGAACGTTTGACTCCTGTCTGGGATACGGTGATGGATTCGTTAGTTCTGGGTTTGTTTATTAGCGACCCTCGAACGGGGTTCGCACGTCCAGATTAGACGGATTTTTTGGGAAATTTTCAACAACTAATTTTGCTAAGTGTGGGATTGGCAAGCCACCAGTTAGTAAATTTAGAACCTACATTAAACTTTACAACCGCTTTGCCATGAAAATATCTGGCTTGCCAATTCCGTTGGCGTCGGGCATCACTCCGACGATCGCAAAACCCATTTTTTGATAAAATTCGTAGGGATGACCGCGCAAATTTCTAATTTTGGCGATGTGTTCCCAAACGTTAGGATAAAGATTGATGCCTGAAAGAGTGGTTTGATTGTCTTCGTCGTCGGTACCCACCCACAGCACGAGCCCTCCCCGGTTTTTAGCTTCTGCTGCTAAATCAGCTACGAGCGATCGACCAATTCCTTGTCCCCGAAATTCTGTTCTCACTACCAGCGGGTGCAGTTCCCAAACATTACCGTCATACTGTTTAATCCCGCCAATCCATCCCAAAACTTGATTGCTGTCGCCGACAGCAATTCGACTGATGCGATCGGCTCCCAAAGATTCTTGTAATTCTTGCAAAGCAGATTTTAGATCGGGCCAAGCATCGGGCCAATGCTCTTTAAAGCCTTCAACTATTAATCTAGCTACCTGTTGAATTTTTGGCTCGTCAACCGCACGCAAATCTGTAATTTGTACGTTCATGAATTTACATACTAAATCAAGGATTACGGACTATAGCCTTTCTCAGTAAGAGAAGGTTTTCTCGGATCTAGGGCCTAGGGCATAGGGCCTAGGGCATAGGGCATACCTCATTTTATTGAGAACTGCTATAATACCGCTCACAAACCGGATTTTATAACCGGGGAAACGGCAAAAACGAATTATTATTCATAGTCTTCAGGCTCCTTATGTTCCCAAGGCGAAAAGTTATTATTGAAAACTTGCGATCGCCAATTCCCCGCAAAATACTAACACAAATACCGTACAATTATCTCACCATCCGGCATCAACCAACCTGCTAACCCCATGCTTTGCGATTACCTGGTACAAATCCTCACCGCCCGCGTCTACGATGTTGCTCAAGAAACAGCCCTAGAATGCGCCCCGAATCTATCAGCACGGCTCAACAATAAACTTTTGCTGAAGCGAGAGGATATGCAGTCGGTGTTTTCCTTCAAACTGCGGGGTGCGTACAACAAAATGGCGCAACTGTCGCCGGATTTGCTAGCACAAGGTGTCATTGCAGCTTCCGCCGGCAACCACGCCCAAGGAGTCGCCCTCGCCGCCCGCCACCTGGGAACTCGCGCGATCATAGTCATGCCCGTAACGACGCCGCAGGTGAAGGTAAATGCGGTGATAGCCCGTGGTGGAGAGGTAGTTTTGCATGGGGATACCTACGACGATGCTTACGCCTTTGCGCGCCAATTAGAGGCGGAAAAAGGTATGACTTTTATTCACCCTTTTGATGACCCGCACGTAATTGCGGGACAGGGTACGATCGGCATGGAAATTCTGCGGCAACATCAAAAACCAATTCACGCGATTTTTGTGGCAATTGGTGGCGGCGGATTGATTTCGGGAATTGCGGCTTATGTCAAGCGGTTGCGGCCGGAAATTAAGATTATTGGCGTCGAACCAGTGGATTCCGATGCAATGAATCAATCGCTGAAAGCGGGTAAACGGGTGCGTTTGTCGCAGGTGGGTTTATTTGCTGATGGCGTTGCTGTGCGAGAAGTGGGGGAGGAAACTTTTCGGTTGTGTCAGGAGTATGTGGATGAGATTATTTTGGTGCATACGGATGATGTTTGTGCGGCGATTAAGGATGTTTTTGAAGATACGCGATCGATCTTAGAACCTGCAGGCGCTTTGGCGATCGCAGGTGCGAAAGCTTACGTCGAACGCGAACAAATCGCAGGAGAAACATTAATTGCTGTTGCTTGTGGCGCAAACATGAATTTCGATCGGCTGCGTTTTGTAGCAGAAAGAGCCGAGTTTGGCGAACGCCGCGAAGCCATTTTTGCAGTCACAATTCCCGAACAAGCTGGCAGTCTCCGCAGGTTTTGCGAGTGTCTGGGAAAGCGCAATTTAACTGAATTTAGCTATCGAATTGCGGATGAAAAAGAAGCACATATTTTTATCGGTGTACAAATTCAAAACCGTGCCGATGCGGTTAAAATAGCCGCCAGTTTTGAAGATTGTGGCTTCAAGACTTTGGATTTAACTGATGATGAATTAACGAAATTGCACGTCCGGCATATGGTGGGCGGGCGTTCGATGCTGGCAGATCATGAATTGTTTTATCGCTTTGAATTTCCCGAACGTCCCGGTGCGTTGATGAAGTTTGTGGGTTCGATGAGTCCTAACTGGAATATCAGCGTTTTTCACTATCGAAATAATGGCGCTGATTACGGGCGAATTGTGGTGGGAATTCAAGTACCGCCGGATGAGATGCAGGAATGGCAGGCTTTTTTGGATACGCTGGGCTATCAGTATGGGGATGAGAGTCAGAATCCGGCTTATAAGTTGTTTTTGAGGTAGGGTTTTTTGGGAAAGTTACCCTCTTTATGAAGTTGAAACCGGGGCAACCACGGGGGATTGCCCCTACAAAAACGAATTACTCGCAACGCGAGACTAAGAAATCTGCCGGATAATGAAGCTGTTAAGTATAATTAAGGAAAGAACACTAAATTTTGATATTTTTATGCAAACACCACAAAGTGGACAAATACCGGGAACTTTAATACAAAGTCTTTATGAAACAGATTTTTATGCTTGGACTCAGGAACAAGCAAAACTCCTCAAACATCGAGAATGGAGTCAAATTGACCTACCTAATTTAATCGAGGAGATTGAGTCATTGGGAAAACAACAACGCGCCGAATTAAGAAACCGCTTGAGTATTTTGATTGGACATTTGCTTAAATGGGAATATCAAGTATCAAAAAGAAGTCGCAGTTGGGTGAATACAATTTGCATCCAGCGTATCGATATATTAGAGTTACTTAAAGAGAATCCAAGTCTCAAACCTTACCTACAAGAATCTCTCCAGACAGCTTACATCAAAGGAATGGCATTAGCTTCTGGAGAAACAAATCTGCCGCGAAAAACTTTTCCAGAGAATTGTCCGTATGTGTTGGAAGACATTTTTAGCGATGCTTTTTATCCTGGTGAACAGGCAACAGATGATGTGATGGAATGAGAGCGATATTAGTTTTTGAATTAGGGCGCACTCCGACCAAAGAAACCGGGTTTTTTTACGAATACTTCGTTGTTACCCGCAGATTTGGGAAAAAACCCGGTTTCTGGGCCCCATGTGTCTAGGACTGATTTATTGGCTGGTTTAGAAGCGGAGAGGCGATTTGGCGGGAGAAACAGTCTTGATGCGTAGGATATTTGCGGACAAAGAGTGTGTTAATTGCCGGATGCGGATCGCGAACCTACAACCGTTGAAGCAACTCGTCATACTCTGTATGTGCACCAATCCAAAACCAGTAAATGCGATCGTTATCTAGTAAGCCAAGAACTCGGTAGTTTAGTCCAACGCGAACTGAATAAATAGGTTGACGCTGACTAACTCGTTTAAACTGAAGGCTGTTGTGGTAGGGATCTGAATGCCAAAGGGCGTAGGCTTTGGCTGCCTGCTCTTGAACCGATGCAGGAAGCTGGTCAAGTTTCTTGCGAAATGCGTTAGTAACACTTGATTTCATGGCGAGTCGGGAAAAACTTCCACCAGGGGGGTAATATCGCCAGCAGCGATTTCCTGACGTACTATCTCAGCTAGACTATCCCACTGAGCGTCTGTTGTCGCTTCAAATTGATCCTTCCACACCTGTTCATCACTGATATCCTCTTCCGCCATTAGAATGCGGATTAACTCTCGTTTCTCGATCGCAGATAGTTGTCTAATGGTAGGGAGTAATTCTGTTAGTGTCATCGGTTGTTTTCCTACGATGCGTCTATGTTAACGGTAGCAGGTCAACGCAGTAATTGCAACTTCCAGGGGATTTGGACAAAAAATGCCCAAAAATTGCTATAATAAAAAGTCTTAGAAACTTAACACTAAAGGCTGAGGTTAAAGTCGTGACAATAACTTCACAAGAAACGGATGTACAAATTCAACAATTCCCGATTATTCTAGGACAGGGAGGGGAAATTACCATTCCCCAGTTATTACAAGATTCTCTGAATGTTAATCAGGGAGATACGCTGGTGTTACTTCAAATAGGTAATCTGATTTTTCTTGCTCCCAAACAACCTCAAGTTCCCCAACTAATCGATGGTATTGTCACGATTATGGAAAGTGAAAATGTGGGCTTAAATGATTTATTGGCGGGTTTAGAAGCGGAGAGAGAGGCGATTTGGCAGGAGAAACAGTCTTGATGCGTAGGATATTTGCCGACTCCAGCGTATTAATTGCCGGATGCGGATCGCGAACGGGAGCTAGTCGTGCGGTGCTGACAATGGCTGAAATAGGTCTTTTCAAGTTGGTTGTATCTGAGCAAGTTTTGGAGGAGTGCGATCGCAATTTACGCAAAAAAATACCTGCCGCTCTGCCAATCTTTACAGAGTTGCTGACTACTATTAACCCCGAAATTCAACCCGATCCATCTCTCGAAGAATCATCGCGGTGGGCAGGTATTATTGAAGCTAAGGATACCCCGATTTTAGCAGCGGCTGTTTTGGCAAATGTCGATCGGCTTTTGAGCTTAAATACTAAGGATTTTACTGCTGAAGTTGCTGCACAAAGCGGGTTAATCATTCAAACTCCAGCAGAATTTGTTACAGAAATCCGAGAGATTGTAGGAAAAGGTTTGTCATCAACCTGATGGGATCGTGATGAGCCATGAATAAGAAAGGCGATCGCACTTGGGTTTTCTGGTTAGGGCGATCGCTTAAAACATATAATTGCTATAATAACTCTTAGTAATTTGACACTAAAGAGGTAAAATTAAGGAGTACGGTTTCCTGACTTCAATATTGCACCCAGCATAAAAATCCCGCCAAAACCCAATAGGTATGGAGGAAAATTTTGGATAAATGAAGCAAGTTCCCGGCTGATTTCTATTCCTTTTGCATTCAAGATATTATCACCCTCTGTTACTAGGATGCACGGTTTTACAAGGGCTTCTGGAAAACACAAAACTCGTTCCTTGAAGAACAGACCAGCTCCGCCTAGAATGATCAGGATTACTGCAAGAATAGTAAGCAATTGGGGTAAGTTTACTGCTTCCATTTTGAAATTGAAACCTGTAGTATATCTAGCATCAAACTCTTGATCGGATAGACTATTGAATCGGAAAATATCCCCCAATATGAGAAAGTACCCGACTAAAATAAAACTAAACAATAATACTAATATAGCACCTGCACTATCTCCTATATAAAATCGATGTAATCCTGGTATCGTAAAAAGGGAGATAATTGCTAAAAGTCTTGCTTTTTTTCTGTTTGACATAATAATTTATTGCTAAGTCAACTAACTCTTGGATAGCCAGCTTTGTATAAACCCATCTCTCACACAGGGAGAATATTAACATCGGGCTTTTTTTGCTAAGCACACATATTCCATATAGTAGAGTTCTGTCATCAACCCTGTAAAGCCAAAAAAGTGGGGAAAAGTGGGAACTTCCTAAAAATCCGCTCCGAAGCTAAAAAAGTGGGAAAAAGTTGGAAAAAGTTTGCTATAGTAACTAAAACTATCCCACCATCCCACCTATGGACAGTCCTCAGATATTGCAATTTGTCGATGAAGCTGTCTGCGCCAAGACAGGCAAACATCTAAACAACTTGCAGCGGAAGATTATCGCGGGAATACTGAAAAATAAAAAATATGCTGACGTTGCAGAAACTTATGGTTATAGTTCCCAGCACGTTAAGAAAGCCAGCCACGAGCTTTTGCAAATGTTATCTGAAGTGTTTGGCGAACAAGTTAAAAAAAGTAATCTTGAATCCGTCTTAGAACGGCATATACATCAGAATATAACAACTTGGGGTAATAATAATACTTTTAAAGATAGTAACAAAATTAGCTATATTAACAATTGTTCTAATCCCTGCACTCGTACCCCAGATGAAACTCAGCCGGAAAATCCCGACTTGCAGCAAACAAGCAAAAATCAAACTAAGATTGAAACAATTGATAAATTACGGCAGTTTGGCTTGAGCGACGAGCAAATTGCAGAAGCGCTAGATATACCTTTAGAGCACGTTAAACAGGTGGACTTGGAGGAGTAAATTTGTGCTATTTGCGAATTTTACTTGGTCGGGCGATTCCCTACGGGATAGCTTCGTTTCACGCTCTTAGTTGTTTTGTTATAATCATCGAAGGTTGCTTTTTTGAAGTAAAAAAAATATTCCCACATTTTTTCAGCTATGAACACAAAACTCATTGAATCCTTAGTACCAATCATCCAGACACTCTCAGAAGACGAGCAATTGCTAATCAAAGCAAAACTATTTAATAACATTCCCTATCCTTCTACTGTGGAAATAACCCAGTTAGCCCAAAGCGGAGGAGCATTTCAATTCCTAGACGACGAACCTGATATTTACACCATTGAAGATGGAGAGCCAATTTAGTGAAGCTAAAAAAAGGAGATATTGTTTTAGCTGAATTTCCCTTTACAGATTTGAGTCAGAAAAAGTTACGTCAGGCTTTAGTGCTGTGGGCAAGTTCAACCATAGATGCAGGGTAAACGCATCTTAACTTCAAGCCAAAATATGCTACAGTTAAATGCGACTAATTTTTAATGTAGCTTGTTGTAGTTTATGGGTGCTATCAATGGCAAGAGGTTTTAGTAAAGCTGTAACTTACCAACAAAAACAAACAGATTCATTGCCTTCAATGAATATTTTAAATGCCACTTTTTTAGAACATTTTGCCAAGTTTAACGACCCAATAATAGAAAGAAGTAAAGAACATTTACTCAAAGATATTATAGCGATTGCGATTCTAGCTGTCCAGACGCGGCGCAGACGGATGGGTGGCAATAGAAGCCTATGGTAACGCCAAATATGGTTAAAAAGCTTTCTACAATTACCGAATGGTATACCATGTCATGACAGGTTTAGTCGATTATTTGCCCGAATTGAACCACAACAGTTTCAAGAATGTTTTTTGAGTTGGGTAAATGCCATAGTCGGGGAATTAGAACTAAACGTGATTGCCATTGATGGCAAAACGATGAAAGAATCTTATGACCGAAATGACCAGCAAAAAGCGCTACATATAGTCGCTGCGTGGTCTTCATCTCATCAATTGGTTTTAGGATAAAAACAGTCGATAAAACATCTAACGAGCTGACAGCAATTCCGCCATTAATAGAAATGTTATAAATGGCCGGAAGTGTAATAAGTCTAGACGCTCGATTGATGTCAAAAAGACATAACATCTCTGATTATCAAGAGACAAGGAGATTATGTTTTAGCCTTAAAAAGCCATCAAAAACTCCTCTAGAAAGCCGTAAAAGAGTGGTTTGAAGTAGCTAAAAAAGGCCATTATTTAGGAAGAAAATATGATGAGTATGAACAAGTAGAAGCGGGACATCATCGAGGGGAAAAAATCCCAGTCTGGACTGTGGATGTATCCGAGTTACCACAAGTGCATAATCAAGAATTATGGACGGGATTAAAAACAGTTGTCATGATAGTTAGTGAACGACGATTGTGGAATAAAACCACCACGCTCAGCTCGTTTTTACCCTTAGTAGTTTAAGCAGTAATGCTGAGAGAATTGCTGGGGCTATCCTCCGTCATTGGGGCATTGAAAATAGCTTACATTGGACGCTTGATGTTACATTTTGTGAAGATGAAAGGCGGATTCGGAAACAGAACTCTCCCGAAAATTTTGCCCTTCAATCGGAGGCTAGCAATAAATTTACTGAAACAAGAGAAAACTTCCGGCACAAAGTCTAAAAATGTAACGGTATCGAGCGGCAATGGACAATAATTATTTAGTTAAAATTTTAAACTCTGCCAGTTAATACTCGAAATCTATAGCCTTTCTCAGAAAGATGAGGTACTCATGGGCTAATGGCATAGGCCTCCGTGGGCATAGGGCATAGGGCATACCTCACCACGCTTGAGAACCGCTATAACACCTATCTAAGAAGGAAAATTAGCCGCCTTTAAGAAGTTCATAAAATCTTAAGGTTCTGATTTAATCGGCTCAATTCGGGTTAAACTTAAGAATTTTAAGAAAGTTTTTTTAGTTATTTAGTAATGCACAAATTCACGTTTTGGTCAAATTAATTTAGATGCGTTTACCCTGGGTGTTGGCGCTGTGTAGGAAACATCTTGCTAAAACAAGCAATCCGTGCATTAGGTCAAAATGCTGGAAGGGCGATCGACAATATCTAACTGGCGATCGAACGTTAATAAAGTTTACAATGATAGAAGGTGGTCTAAAAAATACCAGCAGTCGCAACAGTTACTTAGTAATTATTTTAGATTAAATTAATATTTCACCGGGTGAAAAAAGCAAAGCTGCCAGCTATAATTAAAGAGTAAGTGAAAAAAAATAACTCGCTGAAACGATATGGCAACAACATTGTACGAAAAAATGGGTGGAGAGCCAGCCATTAAAGAGATAGTCGATGATTTTTACCGCGATGTTTTGGCTGACGAGATAGTGAGCCATTTCTTCGATCATACAGACATGGAAAAGCAGCGCCGCCATCAAACTGCTTTTATCTCTTATGCCCTCGGCGGCACCAAGCAATACTCAGGCCGTTCAATGGAGAAAGCACACGCAGGTTTGAATTTACAGCCTGAACACTTTGATGCAATTGTGAAGCATTTGACAGATGCAATAGTTGCCCACGGCGCCTCCCAAGAGGATCTTGATGAAGCGCTAGGTAAGATCGCGACTTTGAAAGAGGCTGTTTTGTACAAGTAAGATCGAGTGAAGACAAGAGGGTTTTTGCAGCCACTAGAATAGTGAGAAAAGTGGAGATTTCGTAATTGTGCAGCGAAAGCTCCACTTTGTTGTTTGCCAGATATAATGAACCGCGAAGATGCGAAGGAAGAGAATAGTTCACAGTTGAGGCGAAGATGGCTAGAGTTATTTAACTGATATCCCCTATGAGTTATGGGAAGCTATCGCGCGATAGATATATAGCAATCCTTGCATCATTTGTGAATTTCTTACTTTCTCCTCACGGGTTCGGGGAGGGTTGGGGTGGGGTACAAAATTTACGACTTTTGCAAGGATTGCTATAGTAGCGGATTTAAGTTATTTCTGACATCTCGCACCGTTATCAAGAACAGGCAAGATGCCTGTTCCACAAGAAAATTTAGTCTTTGTGGAACAGGCAAGATGCCTGTTCATAAAGCCTGATTTAAAATGAAAAATGGTGCAAGGCCTCAGTTATTTTCCACTTAATTTATGGATACCTGTTTCATTTTTTATAGATGCTTATTCATCTAGCCACGGTATTGCCGAAGTATCTTTTACCGCATTTGTTAATTTACTTGAAATGCTGACAATTTGTATTCCTCCTTTAGCTAGATGACGGCAGTCAATTGCGGCTTGCACGATCGGTTTATTCATTGCCCATTACCAAATCCTATATGCCGCAATACTTCGGAAAACTCCAAACTACTGAACAGCCTTGGTCAACGATCGGCTCAGTACAATCTATAAGTAAGAGCGATCGCACAATTCACTTTAATTGCGGCGAAACTTCCCTAAATATCAGCATCCTCGCACCGAATTTAATCCGAGTGCGAATGTCCCCGACAGGTGAATTTAACAGCCGATCGCACTCAATAACTCTCGCTGACGAAGAGTGGGAAATTATACCATTTGAAGTGCGAGAAACCGAGGAAAAAATAGAAATTGAAACCGCAGAAATATTAATTTCTGTAAAGCGAGATCGCCCTGCAATCGAATGCTTTGACAAATCGGGAAAACCCTTTGCTAGCGACTGCGATCGCAGTATGGGATGGCGCGCAGGCGCAACCGCGGGCTGGAAGCGCATCGAAGCAGACGAGCACTTCTACGGTTTCGGCGAACGCACCGGCTTTCTCGACAAACTCTCCGAAGTCAAGACAAACTGGACAACCGACTCCCTCGACTACAATTCCCTCACGGATGAAATGTACCAGGCGATCGCATTTTACATCGCCCTGAATCCCGATCGCGCTTACGGCATTTTCTTAAACACGACATTTTGGAGTCAATTCGACATCGGCGCCGAAAAACCGGGTGTTTTGCGGATGGAAACCAGAGGCCCGGAACTCGACTACTACATCATTTACGGCCCGGAACCCGCCCAAATTATCGCCACCTACACGCAGTTAACCGGCCGGATGCCGCTTCCGCCAAAATGGGCGCTGGGATACCACCAATGCCGCTGGAGCTACGAATCCGAGGACGTTGTGCGGGAGTTGGCGAAGGAATTTCGCGATCGGGCGATTCCCTGCGATGTCATCCACCTCGACATCGACTATATGAACGGCTACCGCGTTTTTACCTGGAGCCCGAAGCGTTTCCCCGATCCGGCGAAACTGATCGCAGACTTGAAAGCAGCGGGTTTTAAGGTTGTCACGATTGTCGATCCCGGTGTCAAGTACGAACCGGAAGCAGATTATGAAATATTCGATCGCGGTGTGGAAAACGACTATTTCGTCCGCACCGCAGAGGGAAAGCTATTCCACGGTTACGTTTGGCCGGACAAAGCGGTGTTTCCCGACTTTATGCGGCCGGAGGTGCGCCAGTGGTGGGGCGAATTGCACAAAACCCTGACAGATGTTGGGATTGCGGGGATTTGGAACGACATGAACGAACCTGCGATCGCCGAACGGCCTTTTGGTGACGGTGGCGAACACATCAGCTTTCCCCTGGATGCACCGCAAGGCCCGGAATCCGATCGCGCTACCCACGCGGAAACCCACAATTTGTATGGGTTGATGATGGCGAAAGCTTGTGCTGAGGGGCTGCAAAAAGTGCGATCGAGCGATCGATCTTTTGTGCTGACGCGATCGGGTTTTGCGGGCGTTCAGCGTTACTCCTCGGTATGGATGGGCGACAATCAATCGCAGTGGGAACACTTAGAAATGTCGCTACCAATGCTTTGCAATATGGGGCTTTCCGGCGTGGCGTTTGTCGGTTGCGACATCGGCGGTTTTGCGGGGAATGCAACGGCTGAACTGTTCGCGCGGTGGATGCAGGTGGGGATGCTGTATCCCTTGATGCGCGGTCATTCGGCGATGAGTACGGCGCAGCACGAACCGTGGGTTTTTGGATCTCGCACTGAGAATATTTGCCGCGAATACATCAATTTGCGCTATCAGTTGTTGCCTTATATTTACACGTTGTTTTGGGAAGCTGCGACGACCGGAACGCCGATTTTGCGACCGCTACTATATCACTTTCCGCGCGATCGCACAACTTATCACCTTTACGATCAAGTATTACTCGGCCCGTCGCTGATGGCTGCACCTGTTTACCGGCCGGGAGTTGAGCATCGCGCCGTGTATTTGCCGGAGGGGACTTGGTACGATTGGTGGACGGGTGAATGCTATCAGGGCCCGATGCACATTTTAGCTTATGCACCTTTGGAGAGAATGCCGCTTTACGTGCGGGGTGGGGGCATAATTGCGTTAGCGAAGCCCTCGAAGAGGATCGAACCTGTGAGGCAATTTGTCAGCGAAGAACCGCTTGATTCATTAAAAATGCGAATTTGGCCCGGAAGCGGTGAATGGACGCTTTATGAGGACGATGGACACAGTTTTGAACATGAAAAAGGTGTCTGGGCAACGACTAATTACAAGGTGTATTTGGAAGGGGAAAAAATCATCGTTGAAATTGCCGCGCGCGAGGGTCAATTTTTGATTTCTGAACGCGAAGTTATTGTGGAAGTTGTTGGCGTTGGCGAACAGCGATTTACAGATGACGGTACGGTGCGGCGTTTGACATTTGGATAGTTTGATATTTGCCGCTTTCCCACTAACCCGCCGGGGGTTAAAACCCCCGTCTCACAGCTCAAGTCCACTGAAGTGGACTGAAGAAATAGGCTAGCAGACTTGATGTAAAGGGAGCATCTCAATGAAAGCAGCAAGCTAGAAATTGGAGTTTTGAGGCAGGAGTTTTGAGGCAGAAGGCAGGAGGAAAGAGTCAGGAGGAAGGAGGAAGAAGGCAGGAGCCATAAAAAGTGTTTTTACAAATATGAGATGCTCCCGATGTTGTAAATCCTGTACATATTGAGCAGCACTCCTGTTTAAACGAAGCTAACAAACTCAAATTCTAAATATTAACCAACAGTCCTCTTTAGAGGACTTTAGCTATGAGACAGGGATTTAAATCCCTGCCGGCCTAATTGTTAGCAAACTATATTACTTGACAACTACTGTTATAATACAGTAGGAGGAGATGAATAAATAAAATTATGGCGATTGAATTATGCAACCCATTCAAATTACCACCTTCCAAGCTTTGTGGCGCAGCCTGGGCATGATAATCAAAGCCGCACCAATAGAACTCCGCAATTTAATAATACTCAACATCATCGGCGGTGCTGCCCCATCTGCCGTGCTTTTTTTAGATAAATTAATCATTGATGAAGTATCTAGGTTGCTGTCGCAAACCCAAACAGCACAGCCCTTTGCTTTGATGCTTTCCCGGCCAATATTGCTGTGGAGTATTGCCGGAGTCTTAAGTCTCAGGTTAGTCGGCGATGCCCTAGACACAATGGGCTCTTTTGTCTCGACATCTTTGCGCGATCGCGTTCAAGGCTTTGTCGAAGGAAAAGTCCTTGAAAAAGTCGCTAATTTCGACGATATTGCCCTGTTTGAAAACCCGGAACTATTAAATATAGTAGAACTCGCAAAAACCGGAGTATTCAAAATACAGCAACTAGCATTTACCATCAGCATGACCATCACGGGAATTTTTATATTTATTCCATCGATAGGCCTTGCTGCAGCGATAGCTTGGTGGGTGCCAGTGCTGATGTTGATTTCATCCTGTCCCTCAATTTACATCCAAAGAAAATATAGCAAAATCATCTGGAGAGTTCAAAGAAAGCAAGCTAAAATCAGCCGCGAGATGAACTTATCCGCTAGAGTCTTGACGGGCGAAGAATATGCTAAAGAATTGCGTTTGTTTGGGTTGCAAGAACTTTGGCTCAAACGCTGGCAGGGTCAGTTTTTGCAGTTTTTTAGCGAGATGCAGCAAATCCGAAAAAAAGGAGCAATTGTTTTACTTTTGTGGTCAGTGTTTAGTAGAATCGGAGTAGCTTTGCCATTTGTTTATGTGGTAATGGGAGCATTGGGTGGTCGCTATACTTTGGGAGATTTGGCGCTGTATTCGGGTTTGATTGTTCAGGTGGAGCAAAGTTTGCAATTATTGATTGGCAATTATGCTAATTTGTACGATATTTCCCTCGGCGTTAGTCCGATTTTTCAACTGTTAGAACTAAAACCAGAATTGCAGTATCCGCTTGGGGATGTGGCATCTCGCCTGCCTAATTTACCAGAAGAGGGGCAAGATGCCCGCCCCACAAAAGATAAAATTGGTATCGAAATTAAGCATCTATCTTTCTGCTATCCCGGTAGCAATAAAAGCACGGTTGAAGATATCAATTTAACGATTAATCCGGGGGAAATGGTAGTGCTTGTTGGTGAAAATGGCGCGGGTAAAACCACCCTTGGCAAACTCCTCGGCCGCCTGTACGACCCGACAAGCGGTACGATCGCCTGGAACGGCAAAGATTTGCGATCGTACTCTCTAGCATACGTGCGATCGCGCATCGCCGTCGTCATGCAAGATTACGCCCGTTTCCCCTCCACAGTTCGCGAAAACGTCGGTTTCGGCGACTTGCTTTCACTCTCAGATGACACCGCAATTAACGAAGCTATTTCCGAAGCAGGAATTAGCGCAAAAGTCAATAGTCTTTCCGCAGGTTTAGAGACTCCCTTGGGGAAACAATTAGAAGACGGCATAGACTTATCGGGGGGACAGTGGCAAAGAATTGCGATCGCCCGCGCCTTAATGCGGCTTTCTACAGCCGAAGTGCTCATTTTTGACGAACCAACCGCCGCCCTCGACCCCAAGACAGAACACGAAATTTACAGCATCTTTCGCCAAATAGCCGCCGGGAAAACAACAATAGTCATCAGTCACAGATTGGGATTAGCAAAAATTGCTGATCGCATCGCCGTCATGGAAAACGGTAAAATAGCAGAAATAGGAACGCACGACGAATTGATAGCATCAAACGGAATTTACTGCTCAATGTTCACCCGTCAAGCTAGCAGCTATATTTAGAGTTAAATAAACAGTCAGCCAGGGGTTTTAACCCCTGTCTCATAGCGAAAGTCGGTTGAAACCGACTGGGGAGATATTGCCATGCTTGTTCAAAAATGTGTCTTTCAGTCCTCTTTGAGAGGACTTTTGCTATGAGACGGGGGTTTTCAACCCCCGGCGGACTTGTGGGTTAGCGTGGGGAATTGGGCGGGGGTGATTGTGATCAATTATCGCGGATTTGCGATCTAATTTCTCTCGTTAGGTGGCGATAAACCGAGTTTCTGCGACAATTTTCAGTGGAGTACGAGAAATATCGGAAGAAACCCGGTTCCTAGGATGATTGTGCGAGATAGATTTATGAGAGATTAATCTCATTTGTTTTGTGGCAAAGTCTCGATCCCCCCTAGCCCCCCTTAAAAAGGGGGGGACAAAAGTCAAATACAAATTCCCGCTTCTTAACAAGGGGACAAAAGTTCTATTCAAAGTCAACCCCTACTCCCCTTCTTAAGGGGGATTTAGGGGGATCTAGCCTTCGAGGTAAAGCAGAGATACCTGTTTTACTGTTGAATGCGATCTTTTTGAGAAAATTGTCAGAAAGTGCGAGCTATAATAAAACCAACCTAGTTGGCGATAATATCAACGATGGAAACTATAACTCTCAACCTACCTGCAGCCGTCGCTTTAACCGACGAACAATTTTATCAATTGTCCATCGCTAATGAAGAGTGGCGATTAGAACAAACCCCCGAAGGAGAACTAATTATTATGCCTCCAACAGGCGGCGAAAGCGGCATCAGAAATTCGGATTTGACTACAGACCTAAATTTGTGGAATCGTCAGACTCGATTGGGAAAAGTCTTTGACTCTTCCACTGTCTTTCAATTACCCAACGGTGCGAAGCGTTCCCCTGATGCTGCTTGGGTACTCCTAGAACGTTGGGAAGCATTATCCGCAGAAGATAAGCGCAAATTTCCTCCCCTGTGCCCGGACTTTGTAATTGAATTGCGTGAAGCGAAGCTATCCCGTAGGGAATCGCAAAGTGATTCCCTAGAAACATTGCGGGCTAAAATGCGGTATTATCGAACAAACGGCTGTCGCTTAGGTTGGCTAATTGACCCGCAAACGCCCTTAGTAGAAATCTATCGGTTGTCTGAAGAGGTAGCAGAAGTGATTAATTTCTCTTTTGACCAACCGCCTACACTTTCGGGTGAAGATGTACTTCCCGGATTTCTTCTAGATATTACACCTATTCTCAATCCTTGAATCTCGCTCCATTTTCTTTAGTTGGCTGGCGAGAAACCGGGTTTCTGCGACAATTTTTGGTTGAGTACGAGAGATATAGGAAGAAACCCGGTTTTTGGGATTCACTGCGTGGCGAAAAACCGGATTTCTGCGACAATTTTTGGTTGAGTACGAGAGATATAGGAAGAAACCCGGTTTCTGAGATTCTTGTGCCTCCAAAAAGTCGATCGCAAATTATCTCCCCGTCAACGTATCCGCATAAGGATCGGGCAAAGCTTGCTGCACTTCAAGCGACAAAGAATCTCCCGTCACCGGTTGGCTAATCAAATTTTTTTTTACCCCATCCCCCCGGCGATCGCGCTCTTGCAACTTCAGCAATTCCTCTTGATAAACAGCAACAATTCGCCCTAAACTCAGCACCAAATCATCCCAATTATCATCTCCCACCAACTTCTCCGAAATTCCCTCAAATAACTCTCCCGCTTGCCTTTTTTGAACATAAGCTTTCAAAAGCTTTCCCGACTTTTGCAAAACAGCCTGATAAATATCCCCATCAGACCACCACAGCCCCTGTTGACTCAGCAGCCAAGTCAAAATATACTCGCGAGCGTGTTGCTCCTTCACCCAGGCCGCGAGATACTGCAAATCTTCCATAGTTACAACAGTCTCCTAAATTTTCCTCAAAATGTCCGCTTGTTTGTATCTACCGTTACCGCGATCGACATAATACCTGCCTTATCATCACCTGTCCCCGTCATTAATATCCCTTAAATCTTAAAAAAACCCTACTGATTTACCAAACAGCAATTCTGAGAATATAAAAATAAACCTAAACCTCCTAGGTCTATTGTCCAATACTTTTAGTCCACCGGAAAGCGGTACACCCCGCCTCGCTTTCCTCTCTCGCAAACCTATCATCAAGCGGGAACAACCAGCGGGTTATTAGCATGACAAAGCAAAATTTTGGTTTAATCGGTCTAGCAGTGATGGGCGAAAACCTAGCGCTCAACGTCGAAAGCAGAGGCTTCTCCGTGGCTGTATACAACCGCACAGCAGCCAAAACCGACGACTTCATGGCCCTACGCGCCCCCGGCAAGAACATTGTAGGCACCAAGACTCTGACAGAATTCGTCGATGCCCTAGAAACCCCGCGCCGAATCTTAGTCATGGTGCAAGCTGGGAAACCCGTAGATGCGGTCATCGACCAGCTCAAACCCATGCTGTCACCGGGCGACATGATTATTGACGGCGGCAACTCGCTCTACGACGACACCGAACGCCGCACCAAAGATTTAGAATCGATCGGACTGGGATTTGTCGGCATGGGCATCAGCGGCGGCGAAGAAGGCGCGCTGAATGGTGCTAGCTTGATGCCAGGTGGCACCCGCACTGCTTACGGCCTACTAGAGCCAATTCTCACCAAAATTGCGGCTCAAGTAGATGACGGCCCCTGCGTCACATTCATCGGCCCTGGTGGCGCTGGCCACTACGTGAAGATGGTTCACAACGGCATTGAGTACGGTGATATGCAGCTCATTGCTGAAGCCTACGATTTGCTCAAAAACGTTGGTGGATTGGACGGCAAGCAGTTGCAGGAAGTTTTTGCCGAATGGAATACCACAGACGAACTCAACTCGTTTTTGATTGAAATTACGGCTAATATTTTCAAGTACATTGACCCGGAAACTAAGCAACCCTTAGTTGAGGTAATTATGGACGCAGCCGGTCAAAAAGGCACCGGCCGCTGGACTGTTATGAGTGCTTTGGAATTGGGCGTGAGCATTCCCACAATTATCGCTGCTGTGAATGCCAGAATCATGTCTTCTTACAAAGACGAGCGCATCAAAGCTTCCCAAGAACTTACGGGGCCTAGCGGCAAGTATGAAGGCGATACTAAAGAGTTTGTGAATAAAGTCCGGGATGCGCTTTACTGCTCGAAGATTTGCTCCTACGCTCAAGGCATGGCGCTGTTGAGCGCGGCGTCGAAGTCGTACAATTACGACTTGAGTTTGAGCGAAATTTCCCGAATTTGGAAAGGTGGCTGTATCATTCGGGCTGGCTTTTTGGACAAGATTAAAACAGCTTTCAAAGACGACCCCACGTTGCCGAATTTGCTGTTAGCGCCGGAGTTCAAACAGAGCATTCTCGATCGCCAATCGGCTTGGCGAGACGTGTTGGCTACTGCTTGCCAACTGGGGATTGCAGTGCCAGCATTTAGCGCCTCGCTGGACTATTTCGATAGCTACCGACGCGAAAGATTGCCGCAAAACCTCACGCAAGCTCAGCGTGATTACTTTGGGGCTCACACCTACGAGCGCACCGACAAACCGCGCGGCGAATTCTTCCACTCAGAGTGGACGCAGACTGCTAAAGAGTCGCTGCAAACCGGTACCACGGACTAATTAATTTTTGTAGGGTGCGTTTCGGCGCACCTTACTAATTATTCTGGGGTTGCAAATTGTTTTGACGTTTTTTTTCGAGATAGCTTTTAATATATTCGTCGTTAAAGAGCGATCGCGCGATCGTGAGTGCTTCTTGTCTTTCTGCGTCGGTCATGTAATCATCGCCTTTTAAACCTGATGGCGGGTGTCGAGGATCGCCGCCTGCATCGATAAATCGCTGACGTGCGATCGCCATTAATTCTCCTAATCTCCGGTCTTGTTGTCTTCTGATATCATGCGGTTTCGTCATAGTCTTCAACCTCGTCTATACGAACAATCTCGCCACTTTGTAGTATAGCAGCCCTTGGTAAAACTCGACTAGGGGTTTCGATGTACCAAAAGCCCTTTTCTTCATCATATATTCTCCAGATCAGCAAGTCGAGAGTTTCCAGGGCATTGATAATTAAGTATTGAACTCCTGATGATGGCATAGGTCGAGCGAGTGTAGTTGAGCCAATTGGCTATTGTATCACCCCTTGCTGACAGGATTTTCAGTTATCATTGATTGTATCCTTGCACCTTTTATCACTTCTCAAAAATTCAGGATTTGCGTAGATAATCAGTAATTAATATCACCATGTGCTTGTGATATTAATACATAAGTATACTGAGAAAATCTGGTATAATAAATAATCGTTTTAAATAAGTGTAATTTTATGAAGCCTTTTATAGTGAGAGCCGCTGCCCTTGTAGGTGATATTGCAGCCTTGGTATTTGATACACTTAAAGAAGAAGAGTCAAGAAAACGTTTATTAGACAGTGGTATTATAGAAGTGGATGAAATGACGGGAAAAGAGTTTGAAGAATTTCTAGATGTCCATTTTATAAAGTTGGGTTATAGTGTTACTTTAACTCAAGATAGTCAAGATTATGGGGCAGATTTAATTTTGTACAAAGATGGCTCAAAAACGGTGGTTCAAGCGAAAAGAAGCAAAAATCCAGTTGGTATTAAAGCAGTTCAAGAAGTAGCAGGAGCGGTCAGACATTACAAAGGAAATAAAGCCCCAGTAATCACCAACAACAGATTTACAGAAAATGCTTGCAAACTTGCTAAATCTAACGAGGTAGAGTTATGGGATAGAAAAAAACTCATCGAATTCATCCTGACAGCTAAGAGTTGTAAATAACTTATCTACCAAATTAAGTTATATATAAAAGATGCACGGCTTTCTCAGTATCTTTAATTTCACTTATTCATCATGTTACAAATTTCTAATACTGTGTTCCTGGACGATCGCGAAATCGAGATTAGTGCGATTCGCTCTCAAGGCGCGGGGGGACAAAATGTAAATAAGGTGGCGAGTGCGATTCACTTGCGCTTTGATATCCCAGCTTCCTCATTGCCCGATCGCTACAAGGAGCGTTTGTTGCAAATCAACGACCAGCGCATCACCTCCGAAGGTGTGATTGTCATCAAAGCTCAGGAACACCGCAGCCAGGAACAAAACCGGGAAGAGGCTTTGAGACGGCTGCAAGAACTGATTAAAAGTGCGATCGTCATACCGAAAAGGCGCAAACCCAGCAAAGCAACTCGTAGTTCCCAGCGCAAGCGTCTCGACAGCAAAACCAAGCGAGGGCAGATTAAAGCTCTGAGAGGGAAAATTACCGATTGATCGATGAAAGGTCGATCGGGCTTTTTGACTTTTTATTTGTCAGTCGGGATTTGGTGGGCCTAAGTCGTTCGGTAAATCGTTAAGCGTTTTTCCCAAAGCTTTGCAAAGAGCTTTCATTTGAGCAATGGTAAGTTCGGGTTCGTCTAGTCCTCGTTCCCATTTGCTAATGGCTTGCTGAGTTAGGGTTTTTGTGCGGGTTTTGTCGGGAATTTGCTTGGCTAAGGCGGATTGCGATAAACCAACAGCCTCCCGCAAGATTTG
Organism: Microcoleus sp. B9-D4; assembly: GCF_036705105.1. Lineage (NCBI taxonomy): Bacteria > Bacillati > Cyanobacteriota > Cyanophyceae > Oscillatoriales > Microcoleaceae > Microcoleus > Microcoleus sp. B9-D4. The sequence goes on along the minus strand of NZ_JAUBTS010000006.1, from coordinate 87,013 downwards.
CAGTGCTGGTATATCTTTCGACTCTTGAGTTTGTTTCTTTCTGGGCATATCATAGCAAATTCACAACCAAAGTTGTTGACAAATCAGTGAAATACAACTAAGGTTGTTAACTATAGAGACAACACAAAGGCGGCTCCTTTAGCCGGACGGTGGAAACGCTTTGGTTTAGCGAGCTGCCTTATTTGTAGTTTCTACCCATTATGCCTGCTGCATACCCTTAGTATTTTCCGGGCTTGGGTGCATGACTTAAGCCCTTTTCCCTAGACTTTTCCGAACCCCTGCGGGTTAGTTATCGTTCGGCGAGGGCTCACGACTTGGTAAGTCATCGGGAATTTTGGTTACATCTAATCCTAAAAGCTCAAACATAGTTTTTAGAGAAACCTGGTACAGGTTAGCCATAGCAAGTATGTTTTCAGCGTTAGGTAGAGCCTTGCCTAATTCCCAGTCAGCTTGTCTTCGCTCGGAAATTCCGATTTTTTCTTTGACTTGAGGGCGTGTTAGTCCAGCTTGTTCTCTGAGTAGTCTCAATGGAGACTTCTCCTTTTCTTGTAAATCTTCTTCTATCATAGGACGAAATATTCATGATGTAAACGTCTTGACAAAGGCTTGCATAAGACGTAAACTTCATGTTGGTAGGCAAAACAAAGGCCGCTCAACGAGCCTCCAAGGTCAAAATGCAGGTTTGAAGAACCGCCTTATTTGTTGTGTCTATCAATTATGCCTGCATACCCAAGCGTATTTTCGGGGGTTGGGCGCATACCTCAAGCCCCTTTTTTCTCAACGCCGAGGAGGTGATGCCATGTAAAAGGTCGATCGACCTCACAGCCTGACTCAAAATTGTATCAAATGTCAACACCATGATTTAGCTGTGCTTGTTAGTTATCGTTCGATGAGGGCTCACGACTTGGTAAGTCATCGGGAATTTTAGTTACGTCTAATCCTAAAAGCTCAAACATAGTTTTTAGAGAAACCTGGTACAGGTTAGCCAGTGCAGCTACGTTTTCAACCGTTGGCATCGACTTTCCTGATTCCCAGTCAGCTTGCATCCGCTCAGAAACGCCGATATGTTGTTTGACTTGAGGGCGGGTTAGCCCAGCTTGTTCTCTGAGTAGTCTCAATGGAGACTTTTCCTTTTCTTGCGAATTTTCTGCCACAATACATGAAGCTTGTTTCACAACCTCTAGGTTCTTGACCTCCTCCGAAAGATGAAGTACACTTAATGCTTGTAGGTCATCGGGAATTTTGGCTACGTCTAATCCCATACATCTAGCAAGTGTTTTTAGAGGTACGCCTAGCTCGCGCGCCAGAGCAATGACGCGATCGAAGCGAGGAATTGATTCTCCTCGTTCCCAATCGCCAATAATGCGAATTCCTACCCCCATTCGACGACTAAGTTCGGGTTGGGTCAAATTTGCACTTTCTCTAAGGTTTTTCAAGGTTATGGTTTCTTGATCTTTAGCTTCCATCAATTGTAGCAGTTAATTGCTAGCATAATAGTGCTTGACAAATTTGACTTATGGCACTAAACTGCTAGTAGATAGGCAAAACAAAGGCAACCGGGCGAGCCTCCAAGGTCAAAATGCAGGTTTGAAGAACTGCCTTATTTTTCGTGTCTATCAATTGTGCTTGCATACCCAAGCGTTTTTTTGGGGGTTGGGCGCATACCTCAAGCCCCTTTTTTCTCAACGCCGAGGAGGTGATGCCATGTAAAAGGTCGATCGACCTCACAGGACAGCCCAACTCAAAATTGTATCAGCAGTAATAATTTTTTAACTGTTGGTTTAATTTAATTGCTAATTCGGCCCAAAGCTCTCTGGAAGTTCATCGATTTTTTCTATTTTTAGTTCTCGGCAAATAGCTTTCAACTGAAAGAGAGAAAATTTTGGTTCTGTGGCTCCAGATATCCATCTATGATACGTGGCCCGGGGAATCCCGCATCTAAAAGCAAACTCATCTTGTGATAAGTCTGTTTTGTTGATTCTTAGGGCTTCCAATGGTGAATTGCCCTCCTGTCTTCGTTCTTTTCTTGATGACATTGTAACATAAATCTCAAATTGAGATGTCATACTTGACAAATTTAAATCGACATCTCATAATGAGATACAAGTGACAGAACAAAAGCTGGCCGGTCAGGGCGAACAGCCAAAACCTGCAGTTTTGAATAACCGCCTTGAGGTGATGCGATGTAAAAGGTCGATCGACCTCACAGGACAACCCAACTCAAAATTGTATCAAAGATCCAGACCAAAACTTCTACTTTGCGATCGCACAACTTCCGTGCTATCGTGCCCTTTCTCGAACCATTCCAGATCATGTCCACATCAATTGACAACTTCTACCTAGGCGATGTCGCCTCCAACTTTCACTTTGCAGGCCCGCTGCTAGACTTTGAAGAAGAAATCCAGAGTCAATCTCCCTTTCACGATTTAGACTACCTGACAGGCGAAATTAAAAGGGGATTCCTAGACTACGTGCGTCAAGGAATCATGCTGGACGCGATCCGAAAGCTGCGATTGTACAAAGACAAGTTCAAAACTTTTAAAAGTTACTGCGAACAAGCATTAGGTCGGCAGTATTTTTACTGCACACAAATTATCAAAGCTGCGAGCATTTGCCTGCGCTTAATTAAAGCAGGATTTGAGATTTTGCCTAGCTGCGTTGCTCAAGTTGTCCCTTTGTTCAAACACGCAATTACCGACCAATATGGCGACTGTCGTTTACAGGAAAAGTGGCAAGAAGTTGTGGATGTCATACCAAAAGAAAGGATTACCGCAGTAACTATTGCCGAAACCGTTGACAACAATCCCAACCTCCGGCTCAAACAAATTCGCATTAAAACCGACACCTACGCCCTTTTAACGAAAAAAGCAGCCGCAGCCGGACTGTCAATTTCGGAATTTTTGGCAAGGTTGGTTGGCGAATACAATCCCAGAAATTCAGACCAGCCAGCGGAACATACTCCCGAACAAGAGGAGATTTTAGACCAATTAGACGCGGAGTTTAAGAAGCCGGTCACGGAACAGACTGCAACTTCTGCCCCACGAAAAGTTAAGTCTAAAGGTTTTGGAGTCAAAGTTGAGCCTAAAGGTGGTAAAACGGAAGTGAAGGCGAAAACTTCGGAAAGGGAAGTTAAGGCGAAAACTTCGGAAGGTGAAGTTAAGTTCAAAAATCGGCAAACTGAAATCAAAGCCGAGAAACAGTCGAATTCATTTAATGAGAAAAATCATGAAGTCATCTGCCCAAAATCCTATCATGCGTCAACTGAAATTAATGGAGGTTCAACTGAACGAAATTCAGTGCCACCTTATTAAAGCCAGTGTGTTGAATTGGTGGCAAATAGTTTTGCCTGACGGTCAGAAAATTGCGATCGAGCACGCGGGCGGCGGACACTGGATTTTTCGGGCTAACGGGCTTGAGAAATTTCATCCAGAAGTGCGGCTAGCGGTGTTAAGGGCGATCGCCCAAGGCTGTCGCCGATAAGTTACGGGTAAGGACACGGCATCACAGCCGTGTCCCGGAAGGGGCTGGTGGGCATCCTGTCAGAGTCCAAGATTTAGGCGATCGAGTAATGCTTCTAAATTCGTAAGTGTTCGTTGTTTTATCTTTTAGCGCTTCGGTAATCGTGTTATTTCTCTATGGTGGCGGAATTTGTCGCAGCAATCCCTTTTTTTAGCTGGATTGTAGCAAGTCAGGGCTGTCAGTTGCACTGAGTCAGGGGCTGGGGTGCGAATGGGCGATTCTAAGGAATGAGAATTAAATAACTTGCATTTTTTGTAGGTTGGGCCCGTGGAACGAAACCCAACGCCACGCTTGATTGTTGGGCGGAGTGAAACGGAGGGTTCGTTCCACTCCGCCCAACCTACGGAAGTTATTTAATCCACGATCCTAAAACCACCACGCTCAGCTCGTTTTTACGCTTAGTAGTTTAAGCAGTAATGCTGAGAGAATTGCTGGGGCTATCCTCCGTCATTGGGGCATTGAAAATAGCTTACATTGGACGCTTGATGTTACATTTTGTGAAGATGAAAGCCGGATTCGGAAACAGAACTCTCCCGAAAATTTTGCACTTCAATCGGAGGCTAGCAATAAATTTACTGAAACAAGAGAAAACTTCCGGCACAAAGTCTAACAATGAAACGGTATCGAGCGGCAATGGACAATAATTATTTAGTTAAAATTTTAAACTCTGCCAGTTAATACTCGAAATCTAACACCTATCTAAGAATGAAAATTAGCCGACTTTAAGAAGTTCATAAAATTTTAATGTTCTGATTTAATCTGCTCAAGTCGGGTTAAGATTAAGAATTTTAAGAAGTTTTTTTAAGTTATTTAATAATGCACAGATTCACGTTTTTGTCAAATTAATTTAGATGCGTTTACCCTGCACCAACACCCCTCGGTTTTTCAGCTAGCAAACTCAAGAAATCGGTGATAAAACAGAGGCCGGATGCGATCGCCCAAATTAGGCTCGCCTCTGCAATTGGACAAGTTAAAATAAATGGGCGATCGCCTGCTGAGCGGCATCATCTATAAGCAAATGGCAAATATAATCGAATCACAACGACTAGCGGCGAAAGTCGATCGCCTGTATAGTAATATTTGGCAGTTGTCTACTCGGTTGCGACACTTCCGGGCGATCGCCCGCAGTTAAGAAAAACCTTTGACTTAAGTAGGCGGACACAAATAAACATTATTATGTCATTGCGCGGAACGAAGCAATCCCAAGTCTGAGCGATTGCTGCATTTCTATCTGCTGTTTCCTTAAACTTTGATGATTTTTGAGTGCCTTGAAATACTATAGCCAACATCCTAACGCTTTCTCGATCGACTACCTCAACGACTTGCGAGGAGCAATTCTAGCCTCCCCTTATCTAGCAATCAACAACCTCAATCGCGATTTCATTGGCACAAAAGGGTTTTCCGTAGTGTTTCAACGTTCGGAAATCGCCGAAGTAGAACGGCGGTTTCCCTTGTTCAAACCCTATCTAGACCAAGCATTACAGCCTGAATGCAATGCTTTTTACCTCAACCCTTTGTTGCTGGGTGAAGGTTCCCGCGTCGATCCGCATATCGATCGATCTTTGCGATCGTACTGCAAAACAGTTGAACCTCCCGCAGCAGTCAGCGTTTTATACGTGCAAGTACCGCCGAACTTGCAAGGGGGAGAATTGATACTGCGGCGCAACAAACAGCAAGTCGGCCAGATTAAGCCGCAAGCCAACTCGCTAATCTATTTTCAAGGAGATTTGACTCACTCTGTCAACGCTGTTAAAAGTACCGGGACTCGTTTGAGTTTGGTTTGCGAACAGTACAGTTTGAGCGAAACAGAATTGCAAGATATTCCAGGATTCACAGTGGAATCTAGGGCCGCGAAAGCAAAAATTAAGTAATGTTTATTCGCTCCTGGGATGGTGATAAATTCAGGACACGCTTAACCAGCCGCTTGCATCAAGGGTTCCATCACCGCCAACTTATGTGCTAGGAGATTATCCATAACAACTACTGCGATCCGAGTGGCTTAAGACCGAGCATTATGGGCGATCGGCTTAAGTAAAATCAAGTATAATGTTAGAGTTACTGAATTGTTATATGGTTAGAGTAACTTATAACATTCCTAATGGAGCAGAGGAACTTAAGTGGCAAAAATAGAAGGATTTAGGGTAATAAATTACCGCTCGCTGCGTGATATTACTATGGGCAAGCTGTGGAATACGCAAAATGCCGAGGAACTAACGCCAATGACAGCCGTTATCGGTAAAAATGGTGTTGGGAAAAGCACGCTTTTCGACACTTTTGGCTTTCTTGCAGACTGCTTAAAAGGGGGAGTCGAAGAAGCCTGTGATGCCCGTGGGCGGGGAGGTTTCGAGAGAATTCGCTCGCAAGGACAAAAGGGAAGTGTTGAGTTTCAGATTTACTATAAAGAGGATCGTAACGCTCGACCAATTACCTATGATTTGGCAATAGACCTTGACTCTTCTGAAAGACCATATGTAAAAAAAGAAAGACTTAGACAACGGAGAAAAAACGAAAAAAAAGGACAACCTTATTCTTTTTTGATTCTGAATGAAGGTAAGGGCTTAGCATGGAAAGGTGAAGAAGGAGGTCAGCTAATTGATGAAGATCGAGGAGAATTTGATGTAAACAATTTAATCGAAAATATCCAAATCGGTGAGACATCAGAAGAAAGTAAAGAAAAGGAAATAGTTGAACTTGACGACAAGAGAAAACTGGGAATTGCTACTTTGGGATCGCTCAAACAACACCCAAGAATTTCCGCATTTCGGAGATTTATCGAAGGATGGTATCTCAGCTATTTCACACCAGACGCTGCCCGTAGCTTACCTCTTGCTGGGCCACAAAAACATTTGAATATTCATGGAGATAATCTAGGAAATGTGGTTCAATTTATGGAGAGAGAGCATCCTAAGAAATTCCACTCAATTCTGCAAAAAATCTCTAGTAAGATTCCAGGGGTGGAAAAGATTAGCACCGCTAAAAGTCCAGACGGTAGACTTCTGCTGCAGTTCAACGATCGAGGTTTTCAAGAACCATTTTATGCTCAACAAATGTCAGACGGAACACTGAAAGTATTTGCCTATCTCCTTCTTTTAGAAGACCCCTCACCACCGCCATTTTTGTGCATTGAAGAACCAGAAAACGGACTTTACCATAAGCTTTTAGAAACTCTAGTCCGAGAATTTCGAGAACACGCTACAGCTCGAAGAAGTGGATCGCAAGTATTTGTTACAACACATCAACCCTATTTTGTAGATGCTCTTAACCCTGAAGAGGTTTGGGTACTTGAAAAGGGCGAGGATGGTTTTTCTCAAATCAGACGAGCTAGCCAAGACCCTCTCATTAATAACCTTGTTTCTGAAGGATTGCCCCTTGGCGGACTTTGGTACAGCGATTATCTAGATAAAAGGTGAATAAATGCACTTTGAGATACTTGTCGAGGATATTTCTGGAAAAACTGCTCTTGAAATTCTTATACCAAAGATTATTAGCACCGAACAACACACATTTAAGATCCATCCTTACAAAGGAGTTGGGCATATTCCTAAAGGTTTAAAATCTGCTTCTGAAGCCAATAAACGACTTCTGCTCGACCAGCTTCCGCGACTTATTCAAGGCATCGGCCAAACATTCTCTCAATATCCTCCTGATTACCCTGCTGTCCTCATTGTAATTTGCGATCTTGATGACCGATGCCTCAGTACGTTTCGCAGAGAACTACTAGATATTTTAGATAAGTGTAATCCTCCGCCAAAGACGCAATTTTGCATAGCAATTGAAGAAGGAGAAGCATGGTATCTAGGCGATTTAGCAGCAGTTAAGGCAGCTTATCCGAGAGCAAAAGAAGCAGTCCTAAATTCTTACACCAATGATAGTATCTGTGGGACTTGGGAGAAGTTAGCTGATGCGGTGTTTTCCGGTGGCAAACAAAAATTATCTAAACAAGGTGGGCAAGCAATTGGTTTAGAGAAGACAAACTGGGCTAACAAGATTCCTCCCCTCATGGACGTAGATAATAATTTGTCACCAAGCTTCTGTTATTTTCGAGATAAACTTCGAGACTTAACGAGTCAGTAAAGAAACCGGGTTTTTTTATTGGGAATCGCCTAGCGCCACGAAGTAGACTCGTAAGAAACCCGGTTTATAGACACCCGTGCCTAAGTCCTGTCTAACTACCAAAATCGGAATAATAGCCAAACTTTTGATGAGTAATAGCCCATACAGCTAGTTTAGCGGGACAACCTCAACTTAAGATTTCCAGAAACAGCGAACAACCCCAAAAATGAAAATAGAACGATGCAAAGCATTTTCAACCGACGCAGGATGTCGGAGTCAATGAAGCTGCCGGTTTGGTAAAATGCCAGAGGCGATCGCCTTACCAATAAAAACCGCCAGATTAATTTAAACTGATTAAAAATTAGGCTGCGAAAATCCGATGATCCACAAGAAGAACCGCAAAAAGTTACCCTTATTGGCAGCATTCTTAGTCACGCCATTTATTTCTTGGTTCCTGAGTGCGATCGCCCTATTTCTCAGTCTCTGGATCATCGTACCAGCACCCACGATGTTCCTGTACCCTTTGGCGGTGGGAGCACCAGAAATCAGTCCTTGGTTGGTTGGTATCAATACGATCGCCCTTCTGCTGAACCTGCTCAGACGGCATCAAGGCAAAGTCTACATTATTTTGTCAATTTGTAACCTGTTCGCCCTCATCCTGGGCCTGCTTCCCCTGATTCAGTTTCCAGCAGCCAATGCAGCCATAGCTACCCAAATGCAAGCAGTTTTAGGGGAAAACTATTTAGCAGCCCTTCCTCAAGCTTTACGCGCCCAGCTACGCCCTCAACCGTTTATCCTCGCAGATGCCTTCCGAGGAATTCCCCTCAGAGACGTTAGGATCGATCGGGCTATTGTATTTGCCAACCCAGGCGGAGTTTCACTGCAACTAAACCTTTATCGGCCGATGCAAATTGGCAAATATCCGGCGATTATCACACTCTACGGGGGAGCTTGGCAAAGAGGTAATCCCGATTACAATCAGGAATTCAGCCGCTATATGGCCGCCCAAGGCTATTGTGTGGTTGCAATTGATTACCGCCACGCTCCCAAGTATCAATTTCCTGCTCAGCTTGAGGACGTACAAGCCGCTCTTTCCTATATCAAAACTCATGCTGCTGATTGGGAAATTGATCTCGATCGAATTGCTTTGATGGGAAGGTCTGCAGGGGCCCATTTAGCAATGCTAACTGCTTATGATTCTAGTGTGCTTCCAGTTCGAGCCGTGGTCAACTATTACGGGCCAAATGACCTGATTCGGGGATACAATGACCCACCTTTTCCTGATGCCATAAATGTTCGAGCCGTCTTGCGCGCCTTTCTGGGAGGAACCCCAGACGAACTCAACGAGCTTTACCGTCGGGCTTCTCCCATAAATTATATTAAACCGAATCTTCCCCCTTCTCTACTGGTTTATGCAGGTCGCGACCATATCGTTCAGCCCAAGTTTGGTCGATCGCTCTACCAACGATTGCGAGCCACGGGCGATTCCCTACGGGATAGCTTCGCTTCACGGGCTATTTTGCTCGAAATTCCTTGGGCTGAACACGCTTTTGATGCAGTTTTTAATGGGCCGAGCAATCAATTAGCTTTGTACTACACAGAACGCTTTTTCGCTCATTCTCTGAAGTCTTCCGATTACCAACCAGTTAAATAAAAGTTTAAATTTTACTCATTTAGGCTCAATAAACTGCGTCTAAAACTGTCTGATATTATGTCCGATTGATTACCCCTAATACGGTAGGGGATCCCCTCACGAAAAATATCTGCCAATAATTGACAATCTCAAAAACCCGCCCTTTTAATGGCTATTGCTCTAAGATCGTGCGTAGGTTGGGCGGAGTGGAACGAACCCTCCGTTTCACTCAGCCCAACATTTTCGCTACAATTTTCCACGGGCCCAAGCGTATTGATATATATTATCCCTGGATAAGTCCGGTAAATGTACGATCGCCCCCCTGTTTCAGCGCCCCGCGTCCTCTTACACTGGAATCCTGTGGTTGTGTGCGCTTGGTGCGATCGACCCTTATGAAAAAAACCTAAAATTCTGTAGCCTACAATACATTTATTTGATTAAGGATTGTTTAAACTCTCCAAGTGTAGATTGTGTACTCTCCATAATTCTCCAAAACCCCTAAACGAGTGCGTTGTTTGCTGGACTGCGATTTATCGATCGTCGAACCGTTAAAAACCATAAGTAGTTTTGACCTGAATTCATCGGAATTGATTTGCACAAAATTTTTGAGCTGACCAGAGTGAAGATTAGCTACTAAATCTGTGCAGCGCAGGCATCTATCATGTTGACTCAAATTAGTACAGGCTCTTGTCATCTATTTTATTGCTAATAACCGAAATCCAACCGCATCTCACACTGGATTGTCACGCCCGGTGGACGGCGAAGTGATTGCGCCTCGCTCATCCAATCTTGTAGAGCCTGCCAAAAAAGGCATTCTCGCAAAAGTTAGCTTTGACAAAAAATGTTGGGTAAATCTCATATGTTGCACCATTCTCAATTAGCCTTTTATGAACAGGCTGGACGGCCTGTGAAGCGAGAAAATTGATCTCTTGTGGAACGGGCATCTTGCCCGTTATTGAGAATGGTGCAAAATCTTAGGTAAATCCAGGATATTCGTCAATCGTTAGACTTTTGCTAACATCTATTTTTTCTCAACTACTCGTCCCGCAATACCAATAAAAATAACCATGAGTGGAAACGAATCGCGCGTTCAAGCAATTTCTCAAATCGTCAACCGCAAACTGATGCCTAGTCGGCCTCCCAAGCGGCTAGAAGATATGTGGGCAACAGACGTTTTTACTCTGAGCAAGATGCAAGAAAGTCTGCCCAAAAGCATTTTCAAATCAGTAAAAAACACCGTTCAAACAGGCCAAAAACTCGATGCTTCCGTAGCTGATGTAGTTGCAGTAGCAATGAAAGATTGGGCTATTTCCAAAGGAGCCCTCTACTACGCCCACGTATTCTACCCGCTAACCAACGGCACCGCCGAAAAGCACGACGGTTTCATCTCAGTGCAAGGCGACGGTTCCGTCATCTCAGAATTTGCAGGGAAAGTTCTCGTACAAGGCGAACCCGATGGTTCCTCATTCCCCAACGGCGGCATCCGTTCCACCGCCGCCGCTCGCGGATATACAGCCTGGGATGTCACCAGCCCTGCTTATGTCATGGAAACAGACAACGGCATGACATTGTGCATTCCTACTGTTTTCATCTCCTGGACAGGTGAAGCCTTAGACAAGAAAACGCCGCTTTTGCGTTCCATTGCCGCCATGAACAAAGCAGCAACTCGAGTGTTAAAGCTATTAGGCAATACCGAAGTTGCTCCGGTAAATTCCAGTTGCGGTTCCGAACAAGAATACTTCCTGGTAGATGCCAATTTCACCAACAACCGCCCCGATTTACTGCTAGCAGGTCGCACCCTGTTTGGCAAACCTCCTGCCAAAGGTCAGCAATTTGACGACCACTATTTTGGAGCGATACCAGAGCGCGTTCAAGTCTTCATGCAGGAAGTAGAAGAAAGAATGTACCGTCTGGGAATTCCTGCCAAAACCCGCCACAATGAAGTAGCTCCCGGTCAGTTTGAAATTGCACCAGTTTTTGAAGCTGCAAACGTCGCCAGCGACCACCAACAATTAACCATGACAATTCTCCGCAACACAGCGAAGAAACACGGTTTTATGTGTTTGCTGCACGAGAAGCCTTTCGCCGGCATTAACGGTTCTGGCAAACACGTCAACTGGTCGGTCGGGAATGCCACCCAAGGAAACTTATTAGACCCAGGCGATACACCGCACTCGAACATACAATTTCTAGTTTTCTGCGGCGCTGTCATTCGCGGAGTTCACAAATACGGGCCGCTATTGCGCGCGGTAGTTGCTACTGCCAGCAACGACCACCGATTGGGTGCAAATGAGGCTCCACCAGCAATTATCTCTGTCTATTTGGGTTCGCAATTAGAAGATATCTTCGGGCAAATTAGCCGGGGAGAAGTTAAGGACTCTAAATGTCGGGGAATTATGAACTTAGGTGTAGAAACACTGCCTACTTTCATGAAGGATGCTGGAGACAGAAACCGGACTTCGCCCTTTGCCTTTACTGGAAACCGATTTGAATTCCGGGCTGTAGGTTCCGGTCAGTCTGTTTCCGGGCCGCTGGTAGCGATGAATACAATTCTTGCAGATTCTTTGGACTGGATTGCTAACAAATTAGAAAGCGACTTGGCTAACGGAACTGAACTGAATGCTGCCATCCAAACCATTCTCAAAGAAGTGATGGACGAGCACGGTGCGGTTGTATTTGGTGGCGATGGCTATTCCGAAGAATGGCACAAAATGGCCGTTGAGGAACGGGGTTTAGCTAACTTGCGGACTACGGCAGATGCTTTACCCGTGTTGAAGGAAGGATACATTGAAGACTTGTTTGAAAAGACAGGTGTTCTGACTCCAGTTGAATTGGAAAGCCGTTACGATGTTTATGCTGAGCAGTATTTACTGGCAATTGAAGTCGAAGCAAAACTGGTAATAAGCATGGCAAAAACCATTGTTTACCCCGCAGCCTTGAGGTATTTAGCTGAACTTTCCGGCACGATTTCTAAATTGAAAGAGATTGGAATTGAAATGGAAAAGGAAAGTGCCGAAAAAGTAGCGGTGCTAGTTAAGTCCATGATGGATACTACGAGCAAATTGAGTGCGGCTTTGAGCAAGCACGATTTTGCTTCGACAGAAGACCATATGCAATATGCTTCGCAAACAATTCGTCCTTTGATGGATGAGGTTCGCCAGTATGCGGATGCTCTGGAAGGTGAAGTGGCTGATGATTTGTGGCCTTTGCCTACTTATCAAGAAATGCTGTTTGTTAAGTAATCGTAAATCTGGTTACTTTCCGGTGATATTTGTAAGGACACGGCACTGCCGTGTCCTTACTTGTTTTTGAGCTTAAATCAGTGTTACGCTGAATCTGTCAATCGATTTGAGATTTGAGATTTTAGATTAAAGAATTGAAGCATTGAGCCCACGGATAAATACGTTCGGCAAGTTTCATCGGATACAGGTTTTTTATTTCTGGGTTCTGAGTCTGCTTTCGGAATGAATCACGTGGCGGGTATCCTGGATGCTTTCGGTCAGAGTCATTAAATGCGAGCGAGAGTAATAGTTGTGAAGATTGTTGAGATACCGTTCAACAAATTTATCGGGGGAGAAAAAGTAATATTGCTGCGAAAAGCTATTATGCAAATTCAATCTCTTTTCAAACAAATGACTCTGGCGGCTCTAGCTCTATTTTTTGCGATCAGTTGCAGTCGATCGACTCCGAACGTAAACTCTTCCCCTGAAGCAAGTACCTCTAGCAGCTTTAGAGTCGCAATGGTCGTCCCAGGCTCCAAAGACGACAACAGTTGGGTTCAAGGCTGCTTTGAAGGATTAAACCTAATCAAAGATAAATTTAATGCTCAGGTAGACTTTACTGAAAATATTGACGATGAAGATAGTGAAGCTGCCATTCGCAAATATGCCCAGTCAGGCTATGACCTGGTAATTGCAGCCAGTGGTGGCTATATCAAAGCTGCCGAAAAGGTCGCTAAAGAATTTCCGCGAACGAAATTTGCCCTGGTTACAACCTATCCAGGGAATAACCAAAATTTGGGGGCTGTTGCCTTTCGATCGGGTGAGGTGGGGTACCTCACAGGCGCTTTGGCTGCCATGAAGACCAAAAGCAATAAAGTTGGCTATATTGTGGGTGCAGCTTATCCGGTTTACAAAGAAGAAGAAGCCTTGTTTAGGCGGGGAGTGAAGGCAACGAATTCCTCTGTTCAAGCCTCGACTGCTTTTCTCAATTCTTGGGTTGATACGGAAAAAGCCACCAAAGTCGCAACGGAGATGGTTGCCTCTGGAGTAGATGTTTTGACAATCAACGCGGATGAGGCAGGGTTAGCCGCGCTAAAAGCCGTTACGCAAAAGCCAGGAGTCCTTGTGATTGGTTGGGCCAAGGATCAGTACGAACTGGCTCCCAGCAAAGTCCTAACTAGCGTTCTGCAGGACATTCCCAATCTGGTGCTAAATGTGGCAGTGTTAACCCAGCAAGGTCGCTGGGAAGGAAAACTTTATAAATTTGGGCTCAAGGAAAAAATCTACGACTTTGCCCCTTTTCGTGGTAGTCTCACGTCTCAGGAAGAGGAGACTTTTAAGACCATCCGAGAAGCTGTGACGACTGGCAAAATTGATGTTTCTCCTTAGTGCGCCTATTAATTGATTTACCAATATTGATCCTAAGTCCGATGCAAAATCAACGCTACGATCGCGCTCTGCAGATTGCCAAAAGCTCTCCTTCTCATCCCTGGCGACGCTTCTTGTCTATTGCAAATCAGCTCCGCTATGGTTTGATATTTTTGGTTCTCCTGAGCTTACTGCCCACAGGTGGCTTGCTGATCTACCTCAGCTTTCAGGCGCAGATCCAGCAATCGCGATCGCTCCAACAAGAGCGTAGTCAGACAGCAGGAGGGCAGATTGATAATTATCTAGATGGCTTGAAACAAAAACTGAGCTATTTAGCTAGGGTCAAAGGACTCACCAACTTTCAACCTCAAGTGCAGCAGAGCCTGTTGGAAGGGATGATTCGTCATAATGATGCTTATGAAGCCGTTGCCATTTTGAACCGGAAGGGACAAGTTGTCGCGTCAGTTTCACCCTACGAACCGCTCAAGTTAGAAAATCCCGCCACTTCGCCACTGTTTATTCGTGCCTTCAAACAACAGGAAGATTATGTCAGTCCTGTAGAAATTAATCCTCAAACCCACGAACCAACTACGATTCTGGCGGTTCCGATTCGGAATGAGCGAGATGAGGTGGATGGGGTGCTATTAGCGCAGGTAAATCTCAACTTTCTCTGGTTTATTGTTTCCCAAACGGAGGTTGGCAAGACGGGTTATGTTTATGTAGTTGATGAGCGTAATCTTCTCATTGCTCAAAAGGGTAGTAAACCAGAAAATTTTCAACTTCAAGATATTTCTCAGCGCCCTTTATTTCAATTTTTGAAAGCATCCGAAGATACTAAGCACCTTAATGTTTATCAGGGTCTAAAGCAGGTAGAAGTATTGGGAGCCAGTGCCTTAGTTCGGAGCGTGAATTGGAATGTGGTTGTAGAACTGCCAACGGCTGAGGCGTATGCTCCCGTTTACCAAATGCTCTCAATTATGGGAGGCTCATTGGCGGTGGTGACGATCGTCGCTGTTGGGATTGGCTTTCTATTTATTCGGCAAATTGTGGTGCCACTCCAGCGCTTAACCACGGCAGCTACTCAACTCAGTGCGGGGCAATTAGAGACACGGGTCAACATCGACAGCCAAAACGAACTGGGGACATTGGCGATCGCCTTTAACAATATGGCAACCCAGTTAGAGGAACTGATTACAGCAGTTGAAGTGGAACGCAATTTTGTTTCAGCCATTCTTGAAATTGCAGGTGCCCTGGTAGTTGTGCTCGACCCGCAGGGACAAATCGTTCGCTTTAACCGAGCTTGCGAACAAACGACTCATTACTCGTTTAGTGAAGTGAAAGGGCGCTACATTTGGGACTTGTTCCCGAACTCAGACTTAGCTAGACAAGCCAAAACTACTTTTGAGTCTTTACAATCTGGTAATTTTCCCCAGCAGTATGAAGGCAGTTGGGTGAGCAAAGATCAACAACTTAGACTTATTGCCTGGTCAGATACTGCTTTACTGGATGATCGAGGTGAAATTGAGTACATCATCAAAACAGGGATTGACATTACTCAACGGAAACAGGCAGAAGAAGAACTCAAAGCGTCGGAGCAGCGGCTATCTTTTCTATTCCGCCAAACTGCACTGGCAGTTGTGGAATGGGATTTAAACTTTCAAGTCACTGCCTGGAATCCAGCGGCAGAGCAGATTTTTGGTTACACGGCGAAAGAGGCGATCGGACACCATGCCGCAGAATTAATTGTGCCTGCGTCTGCCAGAAAGATAGTTGATCAAGTTATGAACGAGTTGTTGATTCAGGTTGGAGGAATGTACAGCGTCAACGAAAATATTACGAAAGACGGCAAAACCATTATTTGCGAATGGTTCAATACGCCTTTAGTAGGGGATGGTGGAGAGATTCTTGGAGTTGCATCCTTGGCACTGGATATTACTGAGCGCAAGCAAGCCGAAGCTGCGTTAAGGCAAGCAAAAGAGGAAGCTGAGGTTGCACTCAAAACCTTACAGCAAACTCAGGCACAGCTTATTCAGGCAGAGAAAATGTCTGGTTTGGGGCAACTTGTTGCTGGTGTTGCTCACGAAATTAATAATCCAGTCAACTTTATCTATGGCAACCTGAGCCATACTGCAGACTACACGCAAAATTTACTAAAGTTGATTCAGCTTTACCAGCAAACCTATCCAACTAATACCCAAATTCAGGAAAAAATTGAAGAGTTCGATCTGGACTACATTAGTGAAGATTTGCCTAAAATGCTGACTTCAATGAAGGTAGGAGCCGATCGCATTCGTCAAATTGTCCTGTCGCTAAGAAACTTCTCGCGGCTGGATGAGGCAGAAATGAAGCCAGTTGATATCCACGAGGGAATTGACAGCACATTGATGATTTTGCAAAATCGACTGAAGGCAAAACCCGATCATTCTGCTATTGAAATTGTCAAAGAGTACGGCGACTTACCGCGAGTAGAGTGCTATGCCGGACAGTTGAACCAAGTCTTTATGAATATTCTGGCAAATGCGATCGATGCTTTAGAAAACTACGACAATCAGCGTTCTCGAAAAGATATCCAAACAAATCCCAGTCGCATCACTATTCGGACTAAGCTAGTCAGAAACGAAACTGGGCCCGGTTGTTCTAAAAACGTGGTGATTCAAGTTCAAGACAATGGGCCTGGGATGACGGAAACTGTTAGACAACAGGTGTTCAATCCCTTCTTCACCACAAAACCAACTGGTAAAGGAACTGGATTAGGACTATCCATCAGCTATCAAATTGTAGTTGATAAGCATGGTGGCTTACTTCAGTGCTTCTCTCAACCCCATCAAGGAACAGAGTTCCGCATTGAAATTCCTGTTTTGCAAAGCGGTGCTGTAGCACTCGTTGGTAAATAACTGCTTGCACATTCCTCTATATATAGCGTTTCTGATGATAGACACTTATGAAGCTAGCTACAAATCGCACTAGGATAGTTTATCGAACAAATTTCGTGAAGCTTTGATGAACGGCATTGTGGGTTTTGAGAGGAGTTTTACTCGGTGGGAAGGCAACTATAAGCTTAGTCAAAACCGCAGCTTGGTCGATCGATAAAATGTATCAAACGCACTGCTAGAAAGTTTAGAGCCGGCGGCTGGTGCCGTTGGTGTGGAAATTTAACATAACCTGCAGGCGAATGAGTAGCAATGGAGACGATCGCCGG
Source organism: Microcoleus sp. B9-D4 (assembly GCF_036705105.1). Classification (NCBI taxonomy): domain Bacteria; kingdom Bacillati; phylum Cyanobacteriota; class Cyanophyceae; order Oscillatoriales; family Microcoleaceae; genus Microcoleus; species Microcoleus sp. B9-D4. The sequence goes on along the minus strand of NZ_JAUBTS010000006.1, from coordinate 70,020 downwards.
AAAGTGATTCAATACCAGCCGATCGCCCCCAACCACCTCAAAACCGACTTAATATCACCCGCTAATCAAACGATTTGCTCGCTAGAAGGTTCCCCGCTAGCAGGAGGCTCTACCGTATCGCCAAAGGCAACCCGCAGAAAAGGCGGCGCTAAAAATGTCGTCAGAATCACCATGATAATAATCGACACTTCTAAGGGTTTATCCAAAACCCCACTCGCCGAACCGATGCCGGCAAACACTAACCCGACTTCGCCCCGAGGAATCATCCCCACTCCGATCGCCAATCGATTGATTCCCGGCAGACCAAACACCACCCAACCTGTTACGATCTTGCCCAAAATCGCAACCACAATCAAAAATACGGCAATCAAAAGGCCAGCCCGATTATCCGGCAGTGTTGGGTTCAAAACCCCCAAATCCGCGCGAGCTCCCACGGTTACAAAAAAGATGGGTACAAATAAGTCGGCGATGGGTTTCACCAATTCATCCAACTCCTCGCGGGCATCGCTTTCATCCAATACCAAACCAGCCGCAAACGCACCCAAAATCGCTTCGAGATGAATTGCATTGCCCAGAAACGCCATGAAGAAAGCAAAGATAAATGCCGGGATCACTATATTGCCGCGAGTTTTGAGTGTGTCTACGACTGCTGAAAAGGTTTTGTTAAACACACCGCCCAATAGAATCGAACCGAGCAGAAAAGCAGTTGCACTGACAATCAAATAGATGACATTAACAACATCAATCTCACCAGTTTTCGCTAAACTCGCAACAACAGCTAGGACAATAATTCCTAACACATCATCAATCACCGCCGCACCAACAATGATTTGACCTTCTTTAGATTTGAGTTGTCCTAATTCCGACAAAACTTTGGAGGTAATTCCGATGCTGGTTGCCGTCAAAGCAGCCCCCGCAAAAATCGCCGGAATCGCCGCCGTGTGGAAAATGAGCATCAAGCCCGCAGTACCGGCGGCAAAGGGAACTGCCACGCCGACACAAGCGACAACGACAGCTTGAACCCCCACTTCTTTGAGTTGTCTGATATCCGATTCTAAGCCAATTTCAAACAGCAGAATAATTACGCCTAATTCAGCCAGCACTGAAATGACTTCACTCTGGGATTCAAACACACTGGTGAGGGCGGCAGGAGACAGATGATTAATCGATTGCAGAACTGTCATAATCCCTGAGTCTGATGCTGACAGCCCTGCTTCGGGAAAAACGACTAGGTGTAAAGCAGATACCCCGACAATTACCCCTGCTACAAGTTCCCCCAAAACCGGCGGAAAATCGAAGTTTCTAGCCGCTTCCGCGCCTAATTTACTGGCGAGATAAATCACTACCAAAGTGAGCAAAACTCCGCTGAGGACGATCGGCGAATTTTCTGCCTCGACTGTTGCTAACAAAGGTATGGGGGCAACTAGAGAAGCCATCCCAGAACTTAAAGCTGTAATTGTATGGTTCAAAAACATGGGTACGATGATGGTAAGAAAGACGATTCGACGGTGACGGTTGACGGTTGACGGTTGACGGTTGACGGTTGACTGTTGACTGTTGACTGTTGACTGTTGATTGTGAGTGGGAAAATTGATAACTGTTACCTATTGGGTAGCCAGTTAACTCGACATGAGTATCAAGCAAAACTCGAAGAACCCAAATCTGGCGGTACATCCTGCCACCGCCCTTGTCCGACTGCTTGAATTGCTTCTTTTAGCAAGATATCGCCGGTATAAATTGCCCTACCAACGATCGCACTTTTGACACCAATTGGTTCTAAAGCCAGCAAACTCAACAAATCTGCGATCGAACTAACGCCGCCGGAAGCAATCACCGGAATCGAAATAGCGTTAGCAATTTCGCGCAAAGATTCCAAATTCGGCCCTTCCATAGTACCGTCACGGTGAATGTCGGTGTAAATAATTTCCGCCGCCCCTAACTCGGCCATTTTTTGCGCCAATTCTGTGGCTAAAACTTCCGAATTTTCTAGCCAGCCTCTAGTAGCAACTTTACCATTTCTGGCGTCGATGCCGACCAGAATTCGAGTGGGAAATTCGGCGCACAATTCGCCGACTAATTCCGGTTGTTCGACGGCGACAGTGCCGAGAATGACGCGCCGGACGCCTAAATTGAGGATAGCAGCAACCGAGGCGCGATCGCGCATTCCCCCACCTACTTGACAGGGAACGTCTACTGATCGGACGATCGCTTCAATGGCTGCTTGGTTGACTGGATAACCTGCTTTGGCGCCATCGAGGTCTACTAAATGCAGCATGGTTGCGCCTTCATTTACCCACTGTCTGGCGACTGCGACGGGGTTGTCGTTAAAAGTTTGAGACTTCGCGTAGTCTCCCTGATACAATCTGACGCATTTTCCATCCAATAAGTCGATCGCTGGAATTACATTCATAATTTTTCCTCAAATTGCTAATTATACCAGTTAAAAAAAAGAATGCAACTTTAGGCAAGAGCCAAACCCATACATAATCATTCATTCTAAAATCTAAAATCTAAAATCTAAAATCTAAAATCGTATTACCTAATACCATTTATTTGTGACATTGGCAACCGCTATTTAAATGAAACATAATCGCCGAAGAAAGCGTTGACCATAAAGGAGTATTGACCTCGGCTTTTTGCAAAGCTTCGGCCGTCCAGTCATTGCAAGTTCTCAAAATAGAGTAACTGCCTTTTGCTTCATAAAAACTGTCGCTGTTGTCGTAGCCGTAGCTAATTTTCCTTTTCTTACCTGCTGCGTCTAATAGAAATGAGTTTTTAATAAAATCTACCATCTTCAGATAATTTTCGCCGCTAATTTTAACACATTTGGTTTCTATACTTTGGGGTAAAACCCGATAACTTGCAACGTGTACGGTAGACGGAGTAGGGAGAAACAGCGCTTTGAAAGCTGTAACTGGGTTGATACTTCCTGATCTGGGAGTTTCCAGCATAAAAGCTCTATCTCCCCAGCCAAAAGACAAATATTTATAATCAGAAGTGGCATCCCGCCCTATTTCTGTTAGCGGTAAAAATTGATTCCAGTCAAAATATTCATTTTTAACTGGAACAATGATTTCAGTGTGAATGCCTTGGTTTGAAATGTATAGAGAGATGGTGCAATCTGCTTGCGAGTAATTTCCCCACTTTCTGGGAGTGAGATAGCCAATTGTTAGGAAAGCAGTTAAAGATAAGATGATAATTCCTAAGCGCTGTATGCTTTTTCTCATTTTAACCGTAGGTTTCAAATTCTGCCTTCGGATGGCGGGCGCTGCATCTTTGTGGGAAAGAATTCTTGCAATGCCGAATTGCGCTGTTCGGGGGTTTCCTTGGCCCAATTCGACAAACTTTCGTAGAAAAAGAACGACACGCCAGCGAAATCTCTTTTTCGCACTTCTTGCACTTGTTCTTGAATTTGTTTGAGTGGAACGGAATTATTTTTAAGACCTGTTAAAATGCCGATCGCAGTTGGAATGTTAATTTTAGCCAGTTTAACTTCTTCCCGTTCCAGTTCTGCACTAAAACGCTTGATATCGCTGCGATAAACCTGCAACACAATTTCTTGGATGTAGCCACGTCTTTCCCAGGTAAACCAGTCCTGCAAGTGGGCGGGTAAAGAAAAGTGAAAAGGGTTGGGAGATAAGCTGACAATACATTTTTCTTTGCGGGATTTGATGGCGCGGGAAACTCGCCCCACGAAGTCGTTGATTTTGTCAGCGCGCCAGCGCACCCAGAAGGTTTCGCGGGGGTCGTTGGAGGGAGGACTTTTGATTTGTTCTTGATACATTGACACTGTTAGGGGCTCGTAGCCAAATTCTACTGGCAAGCCGAAATGGTCGTCAAATTGAATGCCATCTATATCATAATTATCGACAACTTCTAGGATTAAATCTAAGATAAATTGCTGAACTTCTGGATGAAATGGATTCAGCCAAACTCGATCGTGTTTGCCTTCTTTCCAAATAGTTGAACCGTCGCGCCGCTGCGCCAGCCAGTCGGGGTGAAGTGTGGCTAATTCTGATTCGGCGGGAGCCATGAAACCAAACTCAAACCAGGGGATTACTGCTATACCTTTTTGGCGGGATTGTGCTATAATTTCTTTGAGGATGTCTCGGTCTTTCAATCCGGGCGATGGGTCGAGCGACTGTCCGAATACTCGTTGGGCAGCAGCACTCGGATAAAGCGTATAGCCTCCTTGCCAAACCGTGGGATAGATGGTATTAAAATTGAGTTTTTCCAGTCGATTTACAGCGTCAATGATGTTGTTGCGGGAGAAAATAACGTCGCTGTCAATGTTAGTCAGCCAGACGCCGCGCAATTCGGTTGTTGGGGTGGTGGGCGGGGTTTGAGCCAAGAGACGGGGGGATAAAATCGCGGAGGAGGTAAGGGCGATCGTAAAAACAACTATTAAAGCCAGTATCCGCTGCCATTTGTGCACTTTAATCATCAATTTGTCGCAAATATGATTATTTTTAGACTGATATTTTACCGTATAATTAGCTTGTTAGGGTGCGTCAGCTAGGGTTATTTGATTAAAAGTCGATCGAACATTTCCTGACACACCTACTATTTTTGATATTATTGGGGGTCAACGATGGTACCCATAAATAATATTGTTCCTGTAGTATCGTCTTGAATGGCACAAAAGAATGGACGGTTTACTTTCATTTGAAAAGGCGAGCTTCTGGTTCCGATGGAAGTCACGGCTGCTGCTTCTGTACCTTCTTCGTTTACTTCGACAAATGTTTTGTGTTGTACTGAATCTACTGCTATTTTGTCATCAGTCATCGGAGAAAAGTCGGATTGGAAACTATCAAAAATTCCTGCCATTCCCAAAGGTATGAGTGTGTTGCTGAGTTCAACTTTATAATCTATCTTGAAGCGCGGTATTTCAATACTACCCTTTTTTTCTTCGCTAAATTGTTGCATCCATATTTTCCAGTTTTCTGGTGTTAATTGCTCCAAGAAAGTGGCCAAATTGCTATTGGACTTGGGCAAGAAAATATACATAGCCAGAGCGCCTTCTTTTCCGTAACGTAAACTGACTGCTTGAAATTTGTCTGTTGCGTAGTACCCATAAATGCCTGTCTGAGACATCATCGGATGCTGTTTGGAACTGCCGTCGGTTAAAGAGAAAGTTTTGTTGGCAGTTTTAGATTTATCAAAGGGCGTTTGCCAGTTGCCTTTGAAATAGATGGCGTTAATCAAAAACAAGACTTGATCCGAACTAATTCGATCGACTATTTTATCAATTTTTCGTTGAGTTTTTTGGCTCACCCAGTTGTTAATGATGCTGGGAGCTTGCGGATTCATAAAGTCTAGTTCGGTAAGATGAGCATTGTAGTAGTGTTGATTTATTTGCAGAAATTCTGGTTTTAAGGAGAAGCCTTGTTTCGCCCAAAGCGAGTTTGCAATTGATACTTGGACATTGGGGTCAACTTTCTGCAAACTATTTTGCAAAGCTTGATTTCCTTCGTTGACTTCTTGGGGAGTCATTCCCGTTAATTCGAGAACTTTTGTCATTTCTTGTTTGGTTTCTCCGCTAACTCCGTTGTATGCCATTGATAGTGCGAGGGCGACAGAAGTAGGGGAAATAAAGATATTTTGATTCGGCTGTTGTTTGGTGAGGGAGTTGAACAAGTTAAAGCCAAATTTGGTATTAGCTGCAACAAGTCTGGCGTCTACATTGCTCGGATTGTTAGGGGGTGTCATGGCTGCAGCTTTTGAGTGAGGAGGATTTGCGAGGTTGATGGGGTTAATTTTCAGTGACGGCGCTAATTCTGCGAAAATTGCTAATGTAATGATGGCGACAGTAGCCAGCCTGGTTTTCCATGACATAACAGTTCTCTTTGGTTGATATTTTGGGTGATGTGGTATCACGTTTTTACCTCTTTGTTTTTAGTTTCGCGACTGGGGACTAAAGTTTTTGATAGTTTAATATAGTAAGGATTAAAGTCCTTACTATAAACAGTTGGTTAACTATTTTTAGGAATAGAGAGGATAGCTTTTAAGAGTAACCTTGCAGTTTCATAACTTGGCGGTAGTGCGCTTCAATCTCGCTCACAGTTTGCGATTGACGCTTGCTCGTCCACTCGCTGCGATCGAATAATTCCCGCCTCAAAGCATCAACATCGATCGTTTTTACCTTACCTTCAGCGACAATTTGCTTGCCGTTTACCCAAACGCCGTCTACCGCATTAGTCGGGCGTCCCAAGATTAGCAAGCCAATCGGATCTGTGCGCGGCAGCAATGATAAACTGGTTAAATCATACAGCACAAAATCTGCTTTTTTACCGATTGTCAGAGAACCCATTTCATCGGCGAGATTCAAGCCTTTTGCTCCTCCCAGGGATGCCATTTCTACAGACTGGCGCGGTGTAATCCATTGGCGGTAATCCAAATCCGTGATATTGTGCAAAATCGAACCAATTTTAATCGCTTCTAGCAAATCTTGAGAGTCATTGCTAGCAGCGCCGTCGCAGCCAAAAGATACGTTTACTCCCGCTTGACGATATTTCAAAATCGGTGCAATCCCGCTTCCTAGCCGCAAGTTGCTGAGGGGATTGTGTACGACTGTCGCTCCCGTTTCTGCCATAATCGCAATGTCGGAATCGTCCAGCCAAACGCAATGCGCCAAGGAAGTTCTGGGACTCAAATAACCAATTTTTTGCAGGTGTTCGACAGCGCTACAGCCGTATTTTTCGTAAGCTAACTGTTTTTGAGCGGGGGTTTCCAAGAGGTGGGCGTGCCGGCAAAGATTGTAGCGATCGCTCAAATCGATGCAGCCTTCAAACAAAGCATCAGAACATAGTTGAATTCCCGTCGGCGCCAACAACATATTAACACCTTTTTCGGGATTGTGAAACTGTTTTATTGCTGTTTCCATTAACTCTAAAGTTGCCTTAGTCGAGCGAATGTAAGCCGCGTGTTCGATACCGCTATCGCCCGCAGGCATTCCCGCTGTCAGGGATTCATCTTGAATTAATGGCCCGATAAAAGCGCGGATGCCGATTTCTTGATAAGCGCGAACTGCGGCGGCGATTGTCTCTAATTCTTGCCCCGGAATCAAAACTAAATGATCGACTACGCTTGTACCGCCCGACAGCAATGTTTCTACCGCATTTCCCAAGGCACTCAAGTAAACTTGTTCGGGATCGAGAGGCGTAAAATCGTATAATTCGGCAATCCACAACTCCAGCGGCAAAGGGGGAATAATGCCTCGTTGCCACATTTCTGAAGAGTGAGTGTGCGCGTTGACAAAACCGGGCAGCAGCAGCTTATTTTTGCCCTCGATAACTGTTCCTGCTGGCTCTAAACTGGGCCCGATCGCACTTATGCAATTATCCACCACTTGCACATTTGCGGTTTCATAACCGCTATCAACCGGAATTAAAGCATTTTGAATCGTAAAGCTCATAGATTTACCCTTTTTGTAAATTTATATTGATTTTTATTGTATGCTTCCCAGGCGCTAACATTGGCGATCGCCTGTAATAAAGTTAATAAATCCTAAAATTTATAAAAAAGTTGCCACGGATACTTAATTATAACAAAGATTTAAGATATGACAAGTTAGTAACAATCAAATAGTTATAATATTGAAATTGTTTTTGAGCCAAAATCCATATGAATCCTGATTCTCTCCGCACCTTGGGCGTACCGCCGAATGCTTGGAAAGTTGATGCCAAAATTGCTGATATCACCCGATCGCCGATCGCGCCTCAACCTGTTACCCTGGAAACAGAAACTAAAACCCTGCGTTTGGACTTAGCAAAAGCAGCAATGTTGGTGATAGATATGCAAAACGATTTCTGTCATCCCGACGGTTGGCTAGCACATATTGGCGTAGATGTAACGCCCGCCAGAACTCCAATTAATCCTTTAAAAAATTTGCTGCCAAAATTGCGATCGCACGCAATACCAATTATTTGGATCAACTGGGGAAACCGGCCCGATTTGCTCAATATTAGTGCAGCTTCCCGTCACGTTTACAATCCCACAGGATCCGGCGTAGGTTTGGGAGATCCGCTGCCAAAAAACAACGCACCTGTACTGATGGCAGGGAGTTGGGCGGCGCAGGTTGTCGATGAATTAAAACCCAAACCGGAGGATATTTGTGTTGATAAATATCGGATGAGTGGCTTTTGGGATACTCCTTTAGATAGTATCTTGCGGAACCTCGGCAGAACTACACTTTTCTTTGGAGGAGTAAACGCCGATCAGTGCGTCATGGCTACCCTGCAAGATGCTAATTTCCTCGGTTACGACTGTATTTTAGTCAAAGATTGTACAGCTACGACATCTCCAGAGTATTGCTGGCAAGCTACTCTTTATAACGTTAAACAATGTTTTGGTTTTTTGTCGGATTCTCAGGCTATGTTAGAAGCAATTAAATAGTAGTCAGCAATGATTCCTAGAATGAGTGTAGGGGCAATCCCCCCGTGGTTGCCCCTCTTGATTAAGAAACTGAGTAGGCGGGTACGGGGCTGGGCGGGCACGGGGGCACTGCCCCTACGATAATTAACAATTAAGCACAAAAAAATGACAAACCAGTGCGTGATTCCTGTTATAAAGTCTCCGAAAGACTACCAAGCATTTCGCATCAATCCGGGCGATACTAATAGATTAGCTATCGTCTTCGATCCGGTAATAGCTAATGTTTCATTAACAGTTTGCGTGGAAATTTTCGATGTGGGCGGCAAAACCCCTCCCAACCGTCATCAATTTGCAGTAGAAATGTTTTTTGTACTCAAAGGAACAGGGCAAGCAACCTGCGACGGCAAAACAGTTAGCATTCAACCGGGAGATAGTTTGTTAGTGCCTCCTACAGGCACTCATGTAATTGAGAATACGGGAAGTGAACGTTTGTACACTTTGTGCATCATGGTGCCGAATGAGGATTTTGTGGAACTAATTCGCAGCGGTACACCAGTCGAACTCGATGAGGAAGATATGAGAGTTCTTGGGCGATCGGATGTACTCGTATCGTGTTAGGTTTGTAGTAAGCTGTTACGCATTTAAATTGAAAATTCCGGACAGGCTAGAAGCCCGTCCCACAAGAGTTTTATGGATTTTTGACACACAGTTTAAATGTAAAACAGCTTATAGCAGTTTTTAATTGGATGAAATACAGGACATGGCAGTGCCCAAAGCGTGTCAACTTAAGCTATCAGTCCGCCAGTCCTCCCGCGCACCCGCCATTCCGCCAGGGACTGAAGTCCCTGTCTAATAGCTAAAGTCCTCTCAAGAGGACTAATGAGTTGAAAAGTGTTTTTCTTAGTCCTCTTGAGAGGACTTTAGCTTTGAGGCAGGGGTTTCAACCCCTGCCGGACTATGGGTTGTACGTTAATTTGACACCAATGGGCAGTGCCGTGTCCCTACGAACAATCATCAGGTTTGTAGTAAGGACTTGAGTCCTTTATCAGAACTTTTTTAGTTGATGTTTTTTAGGCTTTATGCTGAAACTTTGTCCGAAAGAAAAAGCGTCAATGCTAACTAAAGATGGGGTTCGTTTAGATGCTGACATCTACCGCCCCGATGCGGAGGGCGAATTTCCAGTATTGTTAATGCGACAACCTTACGGAAGGGCGATCGCCTCTACAGTAGTATATTCCCATCCCGCATGGTACGCCAAACACGGCTACATCGTTGTCATCCAAGACGTGCGGGGACGCGGCACTTCCGAAGGCGAATTTAACCCCTTTGTTAGCGAAACACAAGACGGTTTTGATAGCGTCAATTGGGCAGCTAATTTGCCTGGAAGTAACGGCAAAGTCGGGATGTACGGTTTTTCCTACCAAGGCATGACTCAACTCTACGCGGCGGCTGCTAAACCGATCGCATTAATCACAATTTGTCCGGCAATGGTAGGCGGCAATTTATACACAGATTGGGCCTATGAAGGCGGCGCATTTTGTCTGCAATCAAATCTCGGCTGGGCAATTCAGCTAGCGGCAGAAACCGCTCGCTTAAAAGCCGATATTTCTGCCTATCAAGCCTTTTATGCAGCTTCGAGAAATCTCCCGCTATACGATACCGTGCCGGCGCGTCCTGAGATTATTAAAAATCTCGCACCCGACTCATATTATCACGATTGGTTGGATAATTATCGACCGAGCGAGTATTGGGAAAAGTTATCGCCAAACATCAAAGATTTAGACTTGCCAATGCTGCACGTGGGCGGTTGGTTTGATACTTATTTGCGGGGAAAAATCCATCTTTACAAGGAAATGGCGAGCCGGAGTTCCTGTCCGCAGCATTTGATAATTGGCCCTTGGGCGCATTTACCTTGGGGGCGAAAAGTGGGAGCGTTGGATTATGGTTTTGCAGCTTCAAATCCTGTGGATGAGTTGCAAATTCGCTGGTTCGATCGCTTCCTCAAAGGAGTTGATACAGGAATATTAGACGAGCTGCAGATTTCGCTATTTGAGATGGGGAGGAATGATTGGCGGAAATTTGATAACTGGCCTAATAATAATCATAAATCTTATTTTTTAGCAAGTACCGGACTTGCCGCGATTAGAGAAGATGCGGGTATTTTAACAGAGAGTTGCGCGGATGTTTGCACTGATGATATATTCGTACATGACCCTTGGCGGCCGGTGCCATCCTTGGGAGGTCACGCTGGATTTCCTGCAGGTGCGATCGAGCGATCGACTATTGACTGCCGCACCGATGTTTTAACATACACTTCCGCCCCTATAACGGCAGATTTGCACTTAGCTGGAGATATAATTCTCGAAATATTTTGTACCGCAGATGCGCCGAGTTTTGATTTGTGTGCCATACTTTCTGAGGTAAAAGATAGTGGCAGCGTCTACAATTTTAGTCAAGGTTACGTGCGGGTGAATTCAGGTGAAACACCTGTAAAAATTGGGCTGCAAGCAACTTGTATGCAAATTGCCAAAGGTAATGCGTTGCGTCTGAGTTTGAGTGCTGCTTGTTTTCCCGCTTACGACGTGAATCCGGGAACGGGTGCGCCGGGCGGTGAAGCGCGGGCGCTCGATGCTAAAATTATCACGCTGACAGTAAGTTGTGGCGGGAATTGTCCCTCTCAAATTTTGCTGCCAATTGTCGATTAAACCTAGAACTTATTGAATTATGAGCGTTATCTTTCACATCACCCGCAGCCAACAGTGGGAAGAAGCAAAACAAGTTCAATCCTATCGCGGAGATACGCTAGATACTGAAGGATTTATCCACTGTTCGACTCTGCCGCAAGTTCTTAGATCTGCTAATAAATTTTTTGTGGGACAAACAGGATTGCTGCTGCTTTGGATTGACTCGGAGAAAGTGCAAGCTGAACTTAAGTATGAATATGCTGCCGGTGAGAATTACCCGCACATTTACGGGCCGTTGAATGTTGATGCTGTGTTGAAAGTTGTTGAGTTTGAACCGGGTGCCGATGGCAAGTTTGAATTGCCGGAAGAATTAAAAAATGTTGTTTAAGATTCTGATTTTTGAGCATTGTCAACTAACTTTTTAGGGCGGGCTAGAAGCCCACCCCACGGGAAATTTTATCTTTTTAGGGCGGGCTAGAAGCCCACCCCACAAGAAATTTTATCTTTTTAGGGCGGGCTAGAAGCCCACCCCACAAGAAATTTTATCTTTTGTGGAACGGGCATCTTGCCCGTTCTAATTTCTGCAAAATATCAATGAACATCAACCAACTCTGCCGCCAATTTCAGCGCATCTTCGCGAGTCGCAATTCTCCCTTCCACCCGCGCTAATTGAATCTCCATCAACAATTGACCTATGCGCGGACTTCGGGGCAATTTCAAATATTCCATTAAATCATTGCCGCTAACTAATTGCGTAGGATGAGCAATAATATCCTCGGCATCAAGATAGCGATTAATTAACAGTGAAATCTCATCAACCGCAACTCCCGCCGCCACCGCCAACACCGCTAAAACTGGAAATACTATTCCCACATCCCGAAACAAAAAATACTGTTCTCGCAAAGACATTTCCGCGATAGGTTTTGCTTGCAATTTTGGCAAGTAATTCAAAAGCCCGATCGCACTTTTAATCTCCGCATTGCTGTACTTCAACCGCAGCAACTGCTTTTCAGCAATGGTCGGGTCAGAATCTGCCAAAATAGCCAGCTTCGCGACAGCCAACAAAGGCGTTTTAATTGTATCTCGAATCTGACGCCCGAATTCCTTCCCTAATTCCGGGTAAATTGCCGCTAACTTGGCAGCAGACGCATCAATTTTTGTCAAAATATCAAAACGGTCGATCGCACTTTCAAACCAAATCGAAAACAAACCATCTTCGCAACCGCGACAAATCCAAGGAACACCGTTAGGATTGCTCAACAAATAGCCTAATTCCGTCCGCACCCGTTCCACCGCTACCCGACTCAACAGCGGCGCTAATTCCCGAATCGCCGATTGAGTTTCAGGTTCGATCGCAAAACCCAACTGCGCGGCTTGGCGGTAAGCTCTTAATAACCTCAGCGGATCGTCCTCCAAATTTGACCGCGAAACCATCCGCAGCAAACCCAACCGCAAATCAGTTTGACCGTCCAAAGGATCGATGATTTCTCCTGTAAAAGGATTGCAGGCGATCGCATTTATCCGAAAATCTCGGCGCAGCAAATCCCCCTCCAGACTCCCCCCTTCCGCTTGCGCCAAATCCACCGTACCGCCCGCAAACACCACCCGCGCAATTTGGCGTTCCGCATCCAACAAGACAAATCCACCTTTCGTGCGATCGGCAATTTTTCGAGCAGTCTTCACGGCCCGTGTTAGCATAACGAAATCCAAATCAAAATAGTGCGATCGGCGGCCCAGCAACGCATCCCGCACCGCACCGCCCACCAGATAAGCAGGCGGTGTCAGCAGTTCCAAATCAAACGGCCAACTATCAGGAGATAATGAAGAGGGCAAATTAATCGGCATCGCAACAAAAATCTACTTTCCTTACAAACAATTAAACTCTTGCTACGCTAGATTAACAGAAAGCTCAATTTTCACCAATCTTTTTGAAATGCACAGAGGATATCAAGAATGTGTATTTGTATTAACTGCCACTATGTAGACCGCTGCTTCACCTACCACGCCGTAGAAGAACAGCACGAACAGCTTCACCTTACCGAAACACCCGATTTCGACCCCGTAGAACCCACCATCAACGTCAACATCCGTCCCCGCCAAGACGAAATTGAAATGGAATGGGATGTAGTCGGGTGTGAGAGTTTCAAGCAAGAGACCGGCAAATGGGCCTCATTGCGGCCAGGCGAACTCGTCCCGACTTAAGGAAGAAGTCATTAGTCAGTAGTCAGTAGTCATTAGTTATTTGTTGGTTGTTGGTTGCTATTTGTTGTTTTTTATAGGTTTTTTGTGAGTAGTTAACGATAACAACCAATAACCAATTCCCAATTCCCGATGCCCGATGCCCAATTCCCCATTCCCAATCTAAAATCTAAAATCTAAAATCTAAAATCCAATGTGCTATTGCTTAAACCCAACTTGTCAGAATCCGCAAAACCCAGGGGATGCAGAATTGTGCCAAAGTTGCGGATCAAAATTGTTGTTAACTCTTGACTCAGAAACGCCCTCAGCATCTCGCTACCGAACAATAAAGCCGATCGGGCAAGGAGGCTTTGGCAGAACATTTCTAGCAGTTGATGAAACCAAACCCCTGATTTTTTCGCAGTGCGTAATCAAGCAATTTTTGCAGCAAAATACCGCAGCCGAAAAAGCCGCTCAACTATTTCACCAAGAAGCAGCCCAGCTACAAACCTTGGGAAAACATCCCCAGATTCCAGAATTAATCGCGCATTTTGAACAAGACGGGAGACAGTATTTAGTACAAGAATTTATAGACGGCAAAAACCTAGCCAGAGAATTAGAACAAAAAGGAGCATTCACCGAAACTCAAACTCGGCAAATCCTCAACGATTTATTGCCAGTGCTCCACTTCGTCCACAAATCCAAAGTAATTCACCGCGATATCAAACCAGAAAATATCATTCGCCGCCGACTATCTCCAACTCCTTTACCCGCCTTAGAAAATTCCTATCAACCCTCTCCTTTCCAAAAAGATATTGTTTTAGTAGACTTTGGTGCAGCTAAGAAAGTAACAGCAACCGGGTTGCCGCAAACAGGTACAATCATCGGCAGTGCTGCTTATACAGCCCCAGAACAATTGATGGGAAAAGCAGTTTTTGCCAGCGATATCTACAGTTTGGGCGTTACCTGCATTCACTTGCTGACAGAAATTCCTCCCTTCGATTTGTTCGACAGTACAGAGGATTCTTGGGCTTGGCGAAATTATTTGAAGACTGCTGTTAGCGATGATTTCGGCCGCATCCTCGACACCATGCTCCAAAGTGCCACCAATCGGCGCTACAGCTCAGCCTCAGCAGTCATCCGGCACTTGAACCCCAAACCTGTGTATTTAGACGCACAACCGGTGCTAGACGCGCCGGAAACGCCCGCAGAACGGGTGGTTACACCTGCGCCCGGTGTGTCGCTTTTCACTCGCCAACAGCAAGCCGAAATTCAGCAAGCTTTACAAGAGGATCTCGCCCCGTACAATGTTACAATCCAAGTCAGTCAAGCCAAGCAACAGCTCACTATCGTCATCAACAGAACCGAAGACAACCCCGTTTACTATCCGCACTTATCTCAAATAATTGCCACCAGACTCACCGATTTGCAGCTAAATAAAGTCGCAGCCGTGAAGCTGTTGGGAAGACTCAACAATTCTCGCCGCCCGGAGTGGAAGCAAATATTGCAAATCGATCCCAAGATTAAATTGAGAAACAAACTCGTGCGGCTGCAACACAATCAATTACTCAAGAAAATCCCCCCTGTTACTACCCAAGAATTTTGGCTGCCGAAGTTGAAAACTCAGGATTTTTGGATAGATGCGCTAATGTTTGCCTTAGTTTGGTTTATCTTTGGCTCTCAAATAGTCATTTTTAATTCGTGGTTCGCCCTAATAGTTGCGTCGGGTTTTATGACGGTGAAGCATCAAGTTTCCCAACACAAAGAATTTGCAAATAAAAATTTATTTGCCAGTTTAGTAGTGCTGTTTTTGATGACTGGCGGCCTGGGTAATTCCCGAATTTTAAATACGGGAATATTTGGCATTCTTTTGGGTTGCTTAGTTGTGGCTTTACCGCTGTTTTTTGTTAAGGAAAATTATCAGTAATCGTGAATAGCAATCCCCAAGACGGAACATCAGTTAAAAAATACGGCTTAGCCCTGCACACAGCTAGTCGCGAACTCGGTTTAGCCATCAGCAATTTTGCCGGGGATTCTCGCTGCCAAACTTGGAATTTGGATCGGGATTTAGCAACTCATTTGCATCAGTATTTAGTAGAGTTTATTGGGCCGCAAACTTGGGCGGATTTGGCTTTTATTGCAGTGGCGAAGGGGCCCGGAGGTTTCACGGGGACTCGCATGGGTATGGTGACTGCGCGGACTTTGGCTCAACAGTTGGATATTCCTGTTTTTGCGGTTTCAACTTTGGCGGCTGTGGCTTGGGCGGCACCCCCCCAACCCCCCCTTGCTAAGGGGGGGCTTTTGAGTGCAGAACCTTCCCGCGATTTTGTAGGGGCGGTGCCCCCGTGCCCGCCCCCACCCACAGATGATTTCATGGGCATTTCAGGCATCGGGGCTCTTCACGAGGGTTTGCCCCTACAAGAAAATGAAACCGCCCTGCCCCAACCTCCCCTTGCTAAGGGGGGGCTTTTGAATACGGAACCCCCTCAATCCCCCCTTGCTAAGGGGGGGCTTTTGAGAAAGGATATGGCGCTGCAAATGCCTGCACAGCGGGGACAATTGTTTGGCGCTGTTTATTCAGTTAACAAAGATTCTGGTTTAACTGAGTTGTTTCCTGATACTGTAATGACGGCGGAATCTTGGCAGGAAAAGTTGGAAAGTTGGGAAAATTCTTATCAGTTAATTGAAGTGGGCAGCGAGTTGGGTTGGTCGGTTTCTAGTGTGTTGGAATTGGCTTATTGGGAGTGGAAACAAGGAAGTCACCCTGATTGGTCGGATGCTTTGCCTTTTTACGGGCAACATCCGGTTAAGGGACACTGAATATTGGGAATAGGGCATTGGGAATAGGGAATTGGGCATTATTTCGTTTCAGTTAAACTCACATCTTGCACCATTGTCAAGAACAGGCAAGATGCCTGTTCCACAAGAGAATCTACTCTTTGTGGAACAGGCATCTTGCCTGTTCCTAAAAGGCTAATTTAGAATAATGCAAGATATAAATTAAATCAACTTGTAGAGTGCGTTTTTTTTCCGACTATGGCCGATGGCCGATGCCCGATGCGCGGTGCCCGTAAATGCTTTATAAGCAATTAAGCAGACTTGATATCGTTGTTTATTTAAGGGCGATACAAACTTCGAGGCAAAAAGTTAATGTTAGCGGGTCTGGGTTTTCGGTTCGCAATTGCTCGATCTCAGCTCGATCGCAGCCGCGAGATTCCATAAAATCGAGCATCCAGTTCGTTATGGTAGCGAGATCGATGTATTTTGCTCCGAGACAAACAGGGCAAATTTCTGGGCTGAGGGTACCGGTGCCGCCGCATTCGGGGCAATCCCAGTGGCTTATTACGGGATCGGGGGTAGTTAGGATGTTGTTCATGCTGGGAAAAAGTACGCGCGGCGTAGCGATCCCGCAGGGAATCGCACCTACTCGTTCACTCTAGCAAATATGCCGATCGCCCTGACTTCTTCCTGCCTTTACACTAAGCGAGCTAGTGAGTAAAATCGACAAAAATACAAAAAGGGTGGTTATGCTCGATCGCACTCAATGGTTTTTGGCGGGTATGTCGATCGCGCTTTCGCTTCAGCTAAGTCAGCCAGTTGCAGCAGCCGTGCCCGTTGGCAAAACCGTACAAACAGCACAAACTGACAGTAGCGACGCTGCCAAAAAAGTATTTGAAGAGGCAGAGAAACTTTACCAGCAAGGAACAGCGGACTCAAAAAGAAGTGCGATCGTCAAGTTGGAAGAAGCATTAAAGCTTTATCGAGAAGCGGGCGATCGCTCTGGGGAAGCTACAACTCTCGCCTGGCTCGGCGGTATTTACTCAGAATTGGGAGAAATACAGAAAGCGCTAAAGTATTACAGTCAGTCCCTTCCCCTGAGTCGGGCTGTGGGCGATCGCGCGCAGGAAGCGAGAACCCTCATCCGCATCGGCTATGTTTACTCAGAATTGGGAGAAAAACAGAAAGCGCTAGAGTATTACAGCCAGTCCCTTCCCCTGGATCGGGCCGTCGGCGATCGCGCACAGGAAGCGAACACCCTCTACAACATCGGCCGTGTGTACTCAGAATTGGGAGAAAAACTGAAAGCGCTAGAGTATTACAGCCAGTCGCTTCACCTATTGCGGGCAGTAGGCGATCGCGGTGGGGAAGCTATTACCCTCAACAACATCGGCAGTGTCTACGATGATTTGGGAGAAAAACAGAAAGCACTAGAGTATTACAGCCAGTCCCTGACCCTGAGACGTGCAGTAGGCGATCGTCGTGGGGAAGCTACCACCCTCAACAACATCGGCAGTGTCTACGATGATTTGGGAGAAAAACAGAAAGCCTTAGAATATTACAGCCAGTCCCTGACCCTGAGACGTGCAGTAGGCGATCGCGGTGGGGAGGCTACCACCCTCAGCAACATCGGCAGCGCCTACTCAGCATTGGGAGAAAAACAGAAAGCGCTAGAGTATTACAGCCAGTCCCTGACCCTGAGTCGGGCAACAGGCGATCGCGATGAGGAAGCTCGCACCCTCAACAACATCGGCAGTGTCTACTCAGAATTGGGAGAGAAACAGAAAGCGCTAGAGTATTACAACCAATCCCTTCCCCTGAGTCGGGCTCTCGGTAATCGCCCTGGGGAAGCTTCCACCCTCAACAACATCGGCCGTGTCTACGACGATTTGGGAGAGAAACAGAAAGCCCTAGAGTATTACAACCAATCCCTTGCGCTGAAAGGAGCAGTAGGCGATCGCCGCGGGGAAGCTACCACTCTCAACAACATCGGCAGTGTCTACGATGATTTGGGAGAACAACAGAAAGCTTTAGAATATTACAGCCAATCCCTGACCCTGAAACAAGCAGCCGGCGATCGTCGCGGCGAAGCGATTACCCTCAACAACATTGGCTTGGTTTACTCAGATTTGGGAGAGAAACAAAAAGCTTTACAATATTACAGCCAATCCCTTCTCCTGGATCGGGCCGTCGGCGATCGCGGCGGGGAAGCTACCACCCTCAGCAACATCGGCACTGTCTACTCAGAATTGGGAGAACAACAGAAAGCGCTAGAGTATTACAGCCAGTCGCTTCCCCTGAGTCGGGCAAGAGGCGATCGCCGCGGGGAAGCTAGCAGCCTCAACAACATCGGCACTGTCTACTCAGAATTGGGAGAACAACAGAAAGCGCTAGAGTATTACAGCCAGTCGCTTCCCCTAAGTCGGGCAACAGGCGATCGCGGTGGGGAAGCTGCCACTCTTTACAATATAGCTTCTGTCAAACGCGACCAAAACAATCTTACCGAAGCCCTCAACGACATTGAATCCTCTCTCAAAATCATCGAAAACCTCCGTACCAAAATAGCCAGCCCAGAACTCCGCAGCTCATACTTTGCCACAGTACAAAACTACTACGAACTCTACATCGATTTGTTAATGCAACTGCATAAAACTCATCCTAAATCCGGTTACGATACAAAAGCCTTAGAAGCCAGCGAAGGTTCGAGGGCCCGCAGTCTCCTCGAACTCCTCTTTGAAAGTAACGCCAACATTCGCGAAGGCATTTCCCCCGATTTACTGCAACAAGAAAAGACCGTCCAACAGCAACTCGATGCCATTGAAAAGCAGCGCATCGAAGCAATCAGCAGCCCCAATCCTAATCAAACTAAAATCGCTGAAATCGACAAACAGCGACTCGCACTTTTGCAACAATATCAGGAACTTCAAACCAAGATTCGTACCGCCAGCCCCCGCTATGCAGCCCTCACCCAACCCCAACCTTTAACCCTGCCAGAAATTCAGAAACAGATTCTCGATGAAAACACGATTTTATTGCAGTATTCCCTTGGCGCATACGGCAGTTATTTGTGGGTCGTTAGCCAAAAGGGACTAACCAGCTATGAATTACCAAAACAGGTTGACCTTGAAACAGCAGCCCGCAATTTCCGAGACGCAATAACTAGCCCAATCCACAGAGATATTCCCCAAAAAGTTGCCGAAGCGAGTGCAAATCTAAGTCAATTAATTTTACAGCCCGCAGCAGCCCAATTAGGCAATAAACGCTTATTAATTGTTCCCGACGGCGTGCTGCACTATACCCCTTTTCCGGCTTTAACTCTTCCCCAAACCAGGGGACAAAATACCAATGTTCCCTTAATTGCCTCACATGAAATTATTACCCTGCCTTCTGCCTCAAGTCTCGCTATTCTCAGGCAAAATTACGGAGATAGAAAACCGCCAAGCCAAACTTTAGCAATTTTAGCCGATCCTGTTTTCAGTCCAGACGATGAAAGAATTAAAGGAAAAATAACCCAAGCAACAACAGAAAAGTTAGAAGCAAATAACCTCGGTTTAAATCGCTCGCTTCGTGCTTCTAATCGGGAATGGCCGCCAAAACGCCTCGCATTTACCCGCCAAGAAGCCCAAACAATATCCAGCTTATTCCCCTCAGCTTCTAGCCGTCAAATATTTGATATTGATGCCAGTCGCACTACTGCTACCGATGGAAACTTAGCAAATTATCAAATCGTGCATTTCGCCACCCACGGCATGGCCAACAGCAAAAATCCCGAACTGTCAGGAATTGTGATGTCGATGGTAGATGACAAGGGCAATCTTGTCAATGGCTTTTTGCGCCTCACGGATATTTTCAACTTGAAACTGGCGGCAAATTTAGTGGTTTTAAGTGCTTGTCAATCGGGAATGGGACAGAATGTTAAAGGCGAAGGAATGGTGGGATTAACGAGGGGTTTTATGTATGCGGGAGCTCAGCGGGTGGCGGTGAGTTTGTGGAGTGTGGATGATGAAGGAACTGCTGTGTTAATGCAAAAGTTTTATCAAAAAATGCTACAACAAAAGTTAGCGCCGGCGGCAGCTTTGAGGGCCGCGCAGATTGAAATGATGCAGCAGGAAAAATGGAAATCTCCCTATTATTGGGCTGCTTTTACCTTGCAAGGGGAGTGGAAATGATATACAGCACTTTTGCTGGTAAGTAAGTACATAGCCCTTGTAGGGACACCGCACCGTGCCCATTGGTGTCAACTTAACGTTAAACCGGTAGTCCGACAGTCCGACAATCCGACAGTCCGATAGTCCGATAGTCCGATAGTCCGACAATCCGACAATCCGACAATCCGACAATCCGACAATCCGACAATCCGACAATCCGATAGTCCGATAGTCCGATAGTCCGACAGGGAATGAATTCCCTGTCTCATAGCTAAAGTCCTCTGAAGAGGACTCATGAGTTTAAAAATTCGGCGTTGCTGAATACAGGTAGGAATTCATATTTTCCAATTGCGATAAGACAACTATGGTGAGTTTTGTAACATCAAGCAAAAAGTTGATTCCTACCGTGAATCAGCAACGTCAAAAATTCTTTTTCCCAGTCCTCTTCAGAGGACTTTAGCTATGAGACAGGGATTTCAATCCCTGGCGGACTACCGGGTGGGCGGGCTGACTACCGGGTGGGCGGGCTGACAGCTTAAGTTGACACCAATAGCCGAAGATCCCGCCCATAAAAAAGTTTATCGCCCGCTAGCTAAAGCCTCCCGCAATTTACGGCCCCGCGATTTATCCCGAAGTTCGGGAGTCGCCATCCGCAACACGAAATCCAGCAACCAAGGCGCAATTCGGTGACACCAAACTGCTAGATGACTTTGCCATCCTACCAAGATTTCCGGCGCATCTTTGTGCAATCCCGCGACAAGTGCTAGGGCAACTTTTTCGGGAGTTGTGGGCACTACCCACCGGAATTGTTCCAAGTCTCGCACCATGTCGGTATCTGTTAGAGAGGGCAGCAAAGCTGTGACTCGAACATTGTACTGAGTTAACTCGCTACGCAAAGCTTGGGTGAATCCCAAAATCGCAAATTTGGTAGCAGAATAAGTCGCCATTGTGGGAGCGGCAATTTTGCCCATTAAGCTCGAAACATTGACGATTGTTCCCTCTTTTTGAGTCGCCATTCGCCGAGCTATCAAGCGGGTAATTGTGTAGGTTCCGAGCAAGTTTAAGGCGATTTCTTCCTCGATTAATGGCAGCGGGGAACGTAAGAATGATGCTTGGTGGGCGACGCCTGCACAGTTGACTAGCAGGTGAATCGGGCCGCAATCTCGCCAAGCTTGGGCGATCGCAATATTCACCGCAACTGACTGAGTTAAATCTAAAGCTAACGGCACTACTTCTGTGCCCAAAACATCGATTTCCTCTGCCAGTTCAATTAATTGCTTGCGGTTGCGCGCCACAATCAACAAGCGTTTGACTCCTTGTCTCGCTAATGCCAGGGCGATCGATCGCCCAATTCCGCGCGAAGCTCCTGTAACAAGAGCTGTTTTTCCTTGAAGTTGCATAGATTAAACCTTTTGGTAGATACTCATCGCGGCACGGAGTTATGAGTTGTGAGTTGTGAATTATTAGTTATGAGTTGGATGTTTTGGCGGTAACAACTCATAATTCATAATTGTTGAAAAGGCTATCTTGTTCCGATAAGCCTAATTTATTCGTGGGGTTAACTCAAAACCCAAAACTGTTGAATCGCTAACGTGCGCGTGAGTTGAACTAAACTTTTGGTTTGCCAGGAATCAGTCAAATATCTGGTCATGTAACCTCATGCAAGCAGACAAACCTGAGATGGGCAAACCGAGTCGGAAATCATGGCCAAGCGGGCTTTATTACCGCTTTTTCTTCTGTTCGCGGAGGTGGACTTTGCCTGTATAGCCGCGAATAAAATCGCCGGGAATTGGTTTTCTTCAGTCCACAGAGGCGGACTTGGCCTGTGTAGTCGCGAATTTATTCGCCGGGAATATTCACCCCGAATTGGTCATTGTTCGGGGCTTAATTACCCCTTGTTTTAGTCCGCAGAGGCAGACGAAATCCTGTGCAGCGGCGACTTACAATCGCCGGGGATTCGTGCGAATGGGCACAGGATAATTGAGCAATGCAGATTATCAATTCCACACCTCCTAGATATGAGAATTTCCTATCTACACACACCTTAACAACTTGACAGAGAAGCGGCAACAATTTTTAATAAATCTTCCGCAACACTTCTTTACAATTTTCTCAGACTGCCGATTTCCAAGTGCCGTGAAAGCCCAAAGGTATGACACCGGGCAATTCTAGCTTGCAAACAGGTTCGCGGGAAAGTCCGTCGCTGTCAAATATCCAGACTTCGCTGCTATCAGAATTGCCGTCATAAATAACTGTTACTATCCAACCTTTTTCCGAGGAAATATCTGGAACGTAGATGGGCTCTGCGGGATAGCGATTTTCGCCACAGTCGGCAATTGTGAGATTGCGGCTTTGCGTGTCCAAACGGGCGATCGCACCATAACGTTCCGGTACAATATCAACGTCAGGGCGATACATTGCCAGATAAATATATCGTGCGTCTTGTCCTACTTCGTCCGCCGGTACAACCGGAAACTCACAAGGTTTATCCAACAATTCTTCTATTCCTATCACTTTCGCCGTCAGAGGATTGAGATGCACTCGGCAAAGAGTACCCTCCGCATCGGTGCTAGTTTCACCAGTCGGTACTTCTTTCAGTCGCTGATTAGTTTGAAAGTCAGCGAAGCGCACAAAATCTACCGCCACCGAACCATCTTCCTTCACAAAACCATTAGCAAAATGCCACTGAAACCAAGGTTCGGTTTCGCCGCGACTAACTAAAGAGAGAGTTTCAGAGTCAAAAATTAATATCTGAGTACCTAACTCCGGTTTCCACTGAAAGGACTCGCTATAACTGCTAATTCCCGTTAACAAGGGCAAAAAATTGACTTGCACCGGCGGGATGAAAAATATCAGATACTTTCCCGCAAAAACAAAATCGTGGAGCGCGTAAATTCCATCTAAAGCAACTGTTGATTGTTGCACGACTTGGCCAGTAAAATCGCTTTTATACAGATTCAACTTTGTAGTCGCACCGTTGGTAACTCCAAAGTTGAAAATATTGCCAGTAATCGGGTCGCGCTTGCAGTGAGCAGAATAAACAAATTTACTATCTAAACTGCCTAAATCGTCCGTTCCCTGAGTTTCCAGGGTTTGCAAATCGAGGCGGTGAGGCGGGCCACCTTCCCACAATGCCAAAAGGCGATCGGGCAAAGCTAAAACAGAAGTATTGGCAGCATTTTTAACAGTTTTAGTCCACCGCAACCACACAGGGCCCGGTGCTGTCATGCCATAATTACTGTAGAGAAATTTATCAGCTTTTTCTTCAGCTAGATATCCCGCTGTTTGCACGTAGCGATAAACAGCCGTAGCACCGACATCGGTAAAATGTACTGCCAAAATTGCACCGTCGCCATCAAACCAATGTCCCGCAGCAACACCGCCGCGTTCCAAACGTCCGGGCCCGTTGCGGTAGAGAGTGCCGCGCAATCCGTCGGGAATTTTACCAGTTTTAACCGATAGCTGAGTCAGCGGAAACTCTGCCGCCGGACTGGCTAAAGATTTAGCCCAAGATTTTTTAGCTGAGATTTTAGTGTCTGTTTTCATTTGAAACTCGCAATTTTAAACTGATCTGACAGATATTTTGCTATACAATTATAGCAAAAACCATCTATAACAGTTCTCGCGTGAGCCATTCATCAATGAATTAACAATTGCTCAATCCCCCAATCTAAAATCTAAAATCTAAAATCTAAAATCTCAACCTGTACCTCACTTAATCGAACAAGGGTATAACACCTATGACTCTCCGCCGCCGTGCTCTGATCAGAACTTTTGGGCTGACTGCTATTGGTACTCAGCTTTTGCCACTCGCCCAAACCAACCTATCTCCCAAAAGTGCGATCGAGCCGCGCCGCCTGCAAGTCGGCGATACTGTAGCTTTAATCAATCCTGCAGCTTTCAACTACGAAAAAGAAGTGCAGCCATTTTTTAAAGTTCTGGATAACCTGGGTTTAAAAGTTAAATTGGGAGAGCATTTTTACGACCGCTACGGCTATTTAGCCGGCAAGGATGCCGATCGCGCCGCCGATGTCAACGCAGCCTTTGCCGATGACTCAGTGCGAGCTATTTTTACCGGAATGGGGGGCTGGGGCTGTGGTCGGATATTGCCACTCCTAGATTACAATATTATCCGCAACAATCCAAAAATAATTATGGGATTTAGTGATATTACGGCGCTGTTATTGGCGATTTATGCTAAAACTAATATAGTTACTTTTCACGGCCCTTTAGGTGTGTCAACTTGGAGTCCATTGACAGTAAATTACGTCAAAAAAGTTTTGTTTGACGGAGGCTCTGTGACCATGCAAAACTCCAAAAGCGTGCAAGTTGAAACAATCGGGCGCGGAACCGCTAGGGGAAAACTCATCGGCGGCAATTTATCAGTAATAGCAGCAATGGTCGGTTCTGCATATTTACCGACATGGGAAAACAGTATTTTGTTTGTTGAAGAAGTGGGCGAAGAGGTTTATCGCATCGATAGAATGTTGACGCAGCTTAAATTAGCGGGCATTCTTGATAAAATATCCGGTTTTATTTTCGGACAGTGTACCAAGTGCGAAGCTGAAAAACCCCAAGAGTCCCTAACCTTGCCTCAAGTCTTGTCCGACCACATTCGCCCTTTAAATATCCCTGCGTGGTATGGTTCAATGGTGGGACACATCCGGGAGCAGTTCACTTTGCCGATCGGCAAACAAGTCGAAATTGACGCAAATTCTGGTACAATCAGATTGTTAGAATCCGCTGTCAATTAAATCTTGAACTATTCTGGATATTACCGAGGCAGAGCCTCTGGATCTGCGTTCCCCGGCAGAGCCAGGGAACGAGAAAACGAGAAATAAATTTAAACACAAAATCAGAAATATCGTGAAAAAAGCTGCACAATTCCTTAAAGCATTAACAGTAATAATCTTGACAATTCTTTGCCTGTTGCCGCTCAATGCCTGTGCAGCAGCCAGTAAAACCGCCAACAGCGACACCATTTATCAGCAGCGAACCGTCCACAATCCCGACGGCATTGGTAAATTTTACATGGGTCGAGAAATTGCCCAAGTCATGGGATATCAAGGCGCTGGTTGGCTAGAAAGACCGTCTCGCGGCATGGAAGAAAAATCAGCTCGATTAGTCAACAATCTCGATTTAAAACCAACCGATATTGTCGCCGACATTGGAGCAGGAACGGGATATTTTAGCTTTCGCATCGCTCCCTTAGTTCCAGAAGGAAAGGTTTTAGCCGTTGACGTGCAGCCGGAAATGATTAATTTTCTGGAATTGAATAAAAAAGAAAAAAATATTGCTAACGTTGAGCCAGTTTTGGGCAGTATCGACAATCCGAATTTGCCGGAAAACAGCGTAGATTTAGTTTTGATGGTGGATGCTTATCACGAATTTGCATATCCCAGAGAAATGATGCAAGGAATTGTGAAAGCACTCAAACCGGGAGGCCGCACGGTATCGATCGAGTATCGGGGCGAAAACCCGCTGATTCCCATTAAAGGTTTGCACAAAATGACGCAGAAGCAGGTGAAAAAAGAAATGGCCGCCGTCGGTTTAGTATGGAAAGAGACAAAAGATATGTTACCCCAGCAGCATTTGATGGTGTTTGAGAAAAAATCTCAAATTTAGCAGCCAAACAGAGCGATTCTTTACCATTTTTACTCATTTTTGTCAAGGTACAAAAGACGTACTTGTGAGGCGATCGGGCGATCGGTCAAAAATTCTAAGCCTTAAGTAACCCTTAAGAGAGACATTTTACTAAAAATACCATTTACAATTAAAAATTGATAACCCAGAGGCGCTTCCTTCATTTTTCAAGCGAAGAAGTGTCGCTATTAAGAAGTACCAGCGTGAACATTCCAAGTTCCATCCTCACCATGCTCGCCGGCATCGGAGTGACTCTGATCAGTCTCTGGTACGGGCAGAATCACGGTTTGATGCCGATCGCCGCCTCTGACGAAGCATCCCAGATAGACGGACTATTCAATACAATGATGACCATTTCCACTGGACTATTTATCATGGTGCAGGGAATTCTCATCGTTGCTGCAATTAAATATCGCCGCCGTCAAGGAGACAACACAGACGGGCCGCCTTGGCATGACAACTTTCCCTTAGAAATTCTTTGGACAGCCGTGCCGGCGGTGATTATTTTAGGAATCGGAGTCTACAGTTTTGAGATTTACAACTCAATGGGAGGCCTCGATCCGATGGGCAATCATGACCACGGCACCATGCAAGCGCACTCTAAAATGCGGGGAAGTGCGATCGCAGCCACACTCTCAGATACACCCCAAAACGCCCCTCAAATTCCGTCTAGAAAACTTGTTGCTTTAGGCGTAGGCGCTTCCCCAGAAAATGAAGACAAACCAGCAGACTTAGTTGTCAATGTCACAGGTTTGCAGTACGCCTGGATTTTTAGCTATCCAGAAAGCGGCGTTAGTTCCGGCGAACTGCATATGCCAGCCAACCGCGACGTACAGCTAAATATCTCAGCCCAAGACGTGCTGCACGCATTTTGGATGCCAGAATTTCGCCTCAAACAAGATGCAATTCCTGGGCGGCCGAGCGAACTGAGATTTACACCAACTAAAACCGGCGAATACCGGGTTGTTTGTGCTGAATTGTGCGGCGCTTATCACGGAGCGATGAAAGCTGTAGCAGTCGTTCACACGCCCGAAGAATTCGACGGTTGGCTGCAAAGCCAGCAAGTTGCTAGCACTCAAAACTTAGAGCAAGCAGTTGCAGTCAATCCAGGGGAATTGTCAGACGGTGAATTTTTGGCTCCCTACGTCAGGGAAATAAAAATTAATTCCGAAACCCTAGAACAACTTCACCCAACTCATCACTAAAAATAGTCATTAGTTCCTGGCACTGGGTCTTTGATCCTTAGCTAATAACTAATGACTAATAACTAATGACTAATAACTATGACACAAGCACAGTTCCAAGAAAGTGCAAACACTGAGGCTCGCGGAACAGCGCCCGCCGATAGACATTGGCGCGACTACTTCACTTTTAATACCGACCACAAAGTCATCGGTATTCAATACCTGGTAACAACATTTATTTTCTATCTAATCGGCGGCGTGATGGCAACTTTGGTGCGAACAGAACTCGCCACCCCCGACGCCGATTTTGTCACCCCCGAACTCTACAACAGTTTATTTACTGTTCACGCGACGGTGATGATCTTCCTGTGGATCGTACCCGCCGGAGCCGGATTTGCTAACTTTTTGATCCCCTTAATGATCGGGGCCAAAGACATGGCATTTCCCCGGCTGAATGCCCTTGCCTTTTGGATGATTCCCGTAGGCGGCGTGTTGCTGTTGAGCAGTTTTTTGGTAGGAGCTCCACAGGCGGGTTGGACTTCCTATCCGCCTTTGAGCTTAGTTACTGCTCAAGCCGGGGAAGAAATTTGGATTCTCAGCGTTTTGATTCTGGGAACTTCTTCGATTTTGGGGGCGGTGAATTTTGCCATTACCATCTTCACCATGCGGGTTCCCAGCATGGGTCTCAATGATATGCCCTTGTTTTGCTGGGCGATGATTGCGACTTCAGCGCTGACTTTGATTGCTACTCCAGTCTTAGCCGCAGCTTTGATTTTGCTGTCGTTTGACTTGTTAGCGGGAACGGCATTTTTTAACCCGACAGGCAACGGCGATCCCATCGTCTACCAGCATTTATTCTGGTTTTATTCGCACCCGGCAGTTTACATTATGATTATGCCCTTTTTCGGGGTGATTTCAGAAGTTTTGCCGGTGCATTCCCGCAAGCCAATTTTTGGTTATTTGGCGATCGCATATTCCAGTCTCGCGATCAGCTTTTTGGGCTTGATCGTGTGGGCGCACCATATGTTTACCAGCGGCACTCCCGGCTGGCTGCGGATGTTTTTTATGATCACGACTATGATCATCGCCGTACCAACTGGGATTAAAATATTTAGCTGGTTGGCAACTATTTGGGGAGGAAAACTCCGGCTTGTCAGCGCCATGCTATTTGGGATGGGTTTTATCTCAACATTTGTCCTCGGTGGCATCACCGGGATCATGGTAGCTTCCGTACCTTTCGACATTCACGTTCACGACACTTATTTTGTCGTCGCTCACCTACACTACGTGCTGTTTGGCGGCTCAGTGTTTGGCATTTACGCTGCTTTTTACCACTGGTTCCCCAAAATGACGGGGCGGATGATTAATGAATTTTGGGGTAGAGTTCACTTTGTTTTAACCTATGTGGGCTTTACTGTAACTTTCTTGCCGATGCACGCTTTGGGGATGCAAGGAATGCCCCGGCGGGTGGCAATGTACGACCCGAAATTTACCACAATTAATGTCATTTGTACTGTCGGTGCTTATATGCTGGCAGTGTCTACGATCCCGTTTATCATTAATGTGATTTGGAGCTGGAGGTACGGCCCGAAAGCAGGTGACAATCCTTGGCAAGCTTTGAGTTTGGAATGGATGACGACTTCGCCGCCCCCGATCGAAAATTTTGAAGGAGTGCCGGTATTGGCAACGGGGCCTTACGATTACGGCATGGAAAAAATTCAGAATACAGGGGAACGTCTCAGGCTCAAGCTGAGGGAAAATGCCACCCGCAACGCCCAGAAAACAGGTATTCCTATTGCGGAGGCTCAAGCTTCAACTTTCTTTGGCGGTACTGCCACTTTGGTCGCTCCTGAATCAGAGATAGATGTTGATTCTCCTGCTGATGAAAGTCAAGATGGCGAATAGTTATTAGTCATCAGTCATTAGGCATTGTTGACTGTTGACTGTTGACTGTTGACTGTTGACTGTTAACTGTTAACTGTTGACTGTTAACTAATGACTGATGACTAATGCCAACTGCCAACTGCCAACTGCCAACTGACAACTGACAACTGACTTCTTCATTACCAATTTCTTATGCAAATTCCAGCGATCGATCCGACAAAAACAGCCCTAAATTACCACCACGAGGGCGAAGTAGAAGCACACGGTGTCGAGCATCCCGACCACCGAATGTTAGGTGTAATTGTGTTCCTGTGCGCTGAAGGCATGATATTTTTCGGTATGTTTGCCGCGTATTTGATTTATCGGGCGATGGCCCCCGTGTGGCCTCCTGAAGGTACGCCGGGGCGAGAGTTATTGCTGCCGGGAATTAATACGGTGATTTTGATTGCTAGCAGTTTTGTGATTCACAATGCTGATACTGCAATCAAAAAGAATGATGCCACCGGAATGCGGAATTGGTTGCTCGTAACTATTGCTATGGGCGCAGTTTTCTTGGCAGGTCAGGTTTACGAATACACTCATTTAGAGTTTGGCTTGACGACGAATTTGTATGCCAGTTGCTTTTACGTTTTGACTGCTTTTCACGGCTTGCACGTTACGTTTGGAGTGCTCCTGATGGCCGGTGTGGTGTGGCGATCGCGCACCCAAGGTCACTATTCTAGCGAGCACCACTTCGGCATCGAAGCGACTGAGATTTACTGGCACTTTGTCGATGTGATTTGGATTGTTTTGTTTCTGTTACTGTATATTTTGTGATCCCAGAGGCTTTTCAACCTCTGCCACAAGAGATTTGTATGACCCCCAATTGGGGGTTTTTTTATTGTTTGGAGAGTGCGATCGCCTTTCATGCACCTCCTCAAAGCCGATCGCGCTAAAC
The DNA here is from genome assembly GCF_036705105.1 of Microcoleus sp. B9-D4. Lineage (NCBI taxonomy): Bacteria > Bacillati > Cyanobacteriota > Cyanophyceae > Oscillatoriales > Microcoleaceae > Microcoleus > Microcoleus sp. B9-D4. The sequence goes on along the minus strand of NZ_JAUBTS010000006.1, from coordinate 40,211 downwards.
TAAAAGTAGCAATTCTCCTATCCAGCAGCATTGAGAAAATTATGCAGTGCGAATTGTGCGATCGACAAATGGAAGCATTAACCGCCCATCACCTCATCCCCAAACAAAACACCAAGCGGAAAAACGAAGATCCAAGCCCGACAATCGACATTTGCTCAGCCTGTCACCGCCAGATTCACTCTCTATTTGAGAACAAACACCTCGCCCAAGAGCTCAATACCCTGGAAAAGCTCAAAAATGATCCTGAACTCCAGAAATTTCTCTCTTGGATTAAGAAACAAAAAACCGACAAACGCATTCAAGTACGCGGCAAAAAAGCTTGATTGCAGAGCCCGAACTCAGATATATAGTCCTGGCCGCAGTTACTGTCTGCCGCCCGGTTTCTTCATTAATTTTTCGTTTCCTAACCCAAAATTTTATAGAGAAACCCGGTTTGTTTGCGTAAATCCTAGTATAGTGATTTACTTATTTGTAACAAGCTGCCAACAATTATCATGAACCTCACCTCCCTCGAACTCGCAAAAGACCGAGCGCGCATCTACAAAAACTACCTCCAAATGGAAATAGATGCCCAAGCTAACATCAACAAACTAGCTTTTTTAGACAGGGGCATTGAAAAATCCCCTTACCAACAACACATTAAAAACTATCCCGATTATCTCAAACAGAAACCCGACGGCTTAAAAGTAATTAGCTCTATTCCCGGCCCCAATAATCCCCTCAAACTTACCCCGTTTCCCAGCCTGGGAGAACTACCTCAAATTAACTCTCAAGCTTTAAATTTCCTCCACGAAGACATCAAACAAGCCTGCGTTTGCATTGGTACTTTTGTAGATGGCAAAATTCAGGCGCAGTGGCTGGGAAAAAACGCACTTACCAAAGCTGAACAGTGGAGTGCCACTAAAATTATCGCACTCCTTAATATCGTCAGTCAAGTAAATACCAAATATCCAGACTGCGACATTGACAACTGCGTTGTTAGAGATGGCAACGGGCTAAGACACGATTTTTACTTTTACGATTTAGCAAAAGACATGATTAGCTATGCCTCAAATATAGCAAGTTCAAACTCCTTAGCTGCGATGTTCAAACGCTTCGATACTCGCATAGGACTAGAGCAATGGCTGAAGAGCGCTACTGGCAATAATGACCTAATTTTTCGCGGCGATTACGGCGAAAATCCTTATCACAACAACCCCAAAATCTTCGATCTCACCAAAAAACAAGTGCTGCTAAGTGCGGCATTAAACAGTACCAAACAAAGTAATACCGTATCTGCTTATGATTTGACCAGGCTAATTTCCATGTTAGGATGGCACTTCCACATCGAACAGCGATCGCGCATGAAAGCATCTCAGTGGAACAGCTTAGAAAGCATTGTCAGAGCAATGGGACATGACAGCGCTCGATATGTGGACGTAGCAATTAAAACTTTGGGGATGGATAGCCTCATCACTTCTCCTGTAATTATCTCAAAATTGGGTTACGGACTGAGCTCGATCCGGGGAACCCTAGAAACAGTTTATGTGGCTTTAGTGCGGTTTGTAGACGAGCGGCCCAAAGCGGCGGGAAAGCCGGCAAAACTCAGAACTTTAGCCATGACTTTGCGGGCTGAAAAACCTGTAGGCGGTTCCAGTGTCGATCGCTTGGCGATCGAACTCGACGCCAGATTTTGCGCCGAAGTCACGGAAATTCTCCGCCGATTGTTTGCGGAAGAATTTTAAAGGCGGGCGATCGACTAATGTGAAAGTCGGTGAAACTTACGGTAAAGCATCCTCTCTACCGGCTTTCCTCCCCGCAAATGTTGCTCAGTTATTGCCGCAACTTCCTCCTGACAAACACCGCTGTACCAAACCTCTTCTGGTAGTACCAACACCATCGGCCCGTTGCCGCACTGTCCCAAACAACCGCTAGCAACAACTTCAACTTCTGAGGGCGACAATTTCTGAAAAGCTGCCAGTACCTTTGCTGAATTTTGCTTGCGACAAGTGCGGTTTTGGCAAACAAGAACTTGCCTAGAAGATTCTGTGATTTTCATGTTTTTTTACTTGACATTCTGCTAGATATCTGCTATTTTTTTATCATGGGAATAGGTGCGCGCATATATGCCCAAATTGTAGGAAAGTCGTTGAAAACTTTGGACGGGCTAGAAGCCCATCCCACAAAGCATTAAACTTGAACTGCATTCAATCGCTTTGAATTCCTCAAATTATCCTGGGGAGTAGGGGTTGGGCGTCCCGCCCGCCCGAAAAATACAATTTAGATGCGGGATAGCTTAAGACTTCAACGCACCCTATAATTAATCTGGTGACAAACCTTTGGAAGCCAACCATTGTCGATCGAACAAACGCGACTGATACCGAGCCCCGCCATCACAGAGTACCGTAACAATCGTATGTCCAGGCCCCATTTGCTTCGCCAAAGCCACAGCCGCCCCCACATTAATCCCCACAGAACCGCCCATAAACAGCCCTTCTTTCCTCAGCAGTTGGTAAATCACGCGGACAGCTTCAGTATCGTTAATTTGAATGGCATCGTCTACCGGGGCATTCTCCATATTTGCAGTGACACGAGTGGTGCCAATTCCCTCAGTAATCGAACTACCTTCAGTCTTAATTTCCCCAGTTTTGAAATAACTGTAAAGCCCGCTGCCCATCGGGTCTGCCAAGACAATTCTCACAGCAGGATTTTTTTCTTTCAAAAACATTCCTACGCCAGCAAAAGTGCCGCCTGTACCAGTAGCTGTTACCCAAGCATCAATTTTACCGTTCGTTTGTTCCCAAATTTCCGGGCCAGTTGTCTCGTAATGAGCTCGGCGATTGGCTAAATTGTCAAACTGATTTGCCCAGACTGCATTCTCCATTTCTGCCGCCAATCTGCCCGACAATTTGACATAATTATTCGGGTCTTTGTAAGGAACAGCGGGAACAGTCCGAACTTCAGCGCCCAAGGTTTTCAAAGCATCGATTTTTTCTTGAGATTGGTTATCGGGAATCACGATCATACATTTATAACCTTTCGCGTTGCAAATGTGTGCCAAACCGATGCCAGTATTGCCCGCAGTGCCTTCAACAACGGTGCCGCCCGGTTTCAGCAAGCCTTTTTCTTCTGCGTCTTTGATGATGTATAAAGCAGCCCTATCTTTAACGGAACCGCCGGGATTGAGAAACTCTGCTTTGCCGAGAATTTCGCAGCCAGTTTCATCGCTGAAGCTGTTTAAGCGAATTAGTGGTGTGTTGCCTATTGTGCCTACAAAGCCGTTTTTAATATCCATATTTTTTTGATTTTTGCCTGCTATATTTATAGACTATCGCGAACAGACAAACATTATACGTCTAATTAGGCAAGAAAGAAGGTAGAATCTCAAGATATCTCAGAGGCAGCTAGCTCAACTCAAAGTTGAGATGCTATACAAATTAGTAAGGTGTCATGGAAACTGTCATTTTAGTTAACGGTGTTGGACTTCGCGGTGCAGAAATGTTATTGTTGCACTGGCGCTTGCAAAAATACGGCTATCGAATTAAACAATTTTCCTATGCTGCTTGGGGAAATTCATTAAAGCAAAATGTTACGTCTCTCCAAAAAATATTAACAGCAGAAAAAGCTGATACTATCCACTTTGTCGGTCATAGTTTAGGTGGGCTATTAATTTACCTATTGTTTGACAACTTTCCGCAGCAACGTCCGGGAAGAATTGTTACATTAGGTACTCCCCATCAGGGTAGTAGCTTTGCTTGCAGATTGAGTCGCAAATCTTGGGGAAGATTTATCTTAGGACGCAGCCTCATGACAGGATTGTTCGATAGAATATTACCGCCACCCAATAGAGATGTGGGAATCGTTGCTGGTAATTTGGATATCGGTACTGGTTGGTTGTTGCGCTTGCCTCGTCCTAACGATAGTCTAATTGCAGTCGAAGAAACTCGCTGTACGGGTGTTGCCAAACATATTATTTTGCCTGTTTCCCATACCGGACTCTTGGTAGCACCCATCGTTGCGAAACAATGCTCCAGCTTCTTAAAAACTGGTCATTTCCTGTGATTTTATACCTGCGATTTCGCCTTACCAAATTTTACTCATATTGAGTACAAATCCCGGCAAAACCGGGTCGCCACTAACTGTAGCCGGATTCTCCAAACATTCTTCGGGCAAACCGGGATGGTAAATATAAACTCTGCGATTTTGGCGGTCAATTAACCAGCCTAACTGAACTCCTGGTTCTCTCATATATTCTTGCATTTTTTCTTGCAATGGCTTTAAGTCTTCAAAATCGGGTCTGAGTTCAACTACAAAGTGAGGGCAAATCGGGGCAAATTTTTCTTGCTGTGCTTTTGATAAAGTATTCCACCTTTCCAGTTTAATCCAGGAAGCGTCAGGCGACTTTTGTGCACCTGTTGACAGAGTAAATCCTGTACTCGAAGTAAACGCTAAACCAGTACCATTTTGTTCTGCCCAAACCCACAGCGGCCCAAATATATTACCTTCTCGGTTTCCCGTCTCCGAACCAGTAGGGGGCATAATTAGCAATTCTCCCGATTTGTTGCGTTCAATTCGTAACTCACTATTGATTTGACAGAACTCGAAAAACTCGTCGTCTGTCATTTGCAATTTGGGCGGTATTCGCAACACAATTGTTGATGACAGCATTTTGCCTTTCCTCCAATCTAAAGTGTTTACACAAGATTGCACAATTTCTTTGTTTGTAGTGAGGACTTGAGTCCTCGAAAATCAGGATTAAGGACTCAAGTCCTAACTATAAGCTGGTGTGGGTTCAATTCCGGTTGTATCGGAATGATTAAACCACAGAGGGCACAGAGAACACAGAGAAAGAGAAGAGAGAGATAATAATTCCGATGTCAACGGATTTGATATTACGTGCGAATTATAGAGGTAAGGTGTGCACTGCACACCTTACCTAATTAGGTTCTGTGTCCAGGAATGCTAAACCTATTTATTCGGCTGAGGAGTCATCCGCAAATAAGGCTTAACCGGCGTGTAGCCTTTGGGAAATTTCTCTGCCAATTCTGCGGGGTCGGTAATCGAAGGTACGATGACGCAATCGTCGCCGTCTTTCCAATCAACCGGAGTCGCAACGCTGTATTTGTCGGTAAGTTGCAAGGAATCAATTACTCGCAAAATTTCATTAAAATTCCGACCAGTGCTCGCGGGATAAGTAATGCTCAAACGCAATTTCTTTTCCGGGTCAATCACAAAAACTGTGCGGATTGTTAAGTTGTTTAGCGAGTTGGGATGGATCATGTCGTAAATGTCGGAAACTTTACGATCGCCATCTGCTAAAATCGGATAATTGAGGGTGACGTTTTGAGTTTCCTCAATATCTTTAATCCAGCCCATGTGAGAATCCACATCATCGACGCTGAGGGCAATGGTTTTGACGCCCCGCTTGTCAAATTCCGACTTGAGACGGGCCACTGCACCGAGTTCTGTGGTGCACACTGGAGTATAGTCTTTCGGGTGGGAAAACAACACGACCCAGCTATCGCCAGCCCAGTCGTAGAAGTTGATTTCCCCTTCAGACGAAGCTTGGGTAAAGTTGGGAACTGTATCGCCTAATCGCAGAGTCATAACTGATTTCCTCTAATTTTATTTAAGGACTGTTCCTTATCATGCCATAATTACCCGGTTTCTCGATCGAGCTGTAAAGGATTCTAAACTTTTTGGTCGCTCGATCGGCAATTCCACTACTCTAATCTATGTGTGGCTTCTAACGCTAAATTTGATTGCTATGCTTTACTTTTTGCTTAAGGCAATACAGCCTGTTTTAGTCCCGCTGTGTTTTGTCTCCGCCTGGGGTTTAGTTTTTTTGATATTTTCGAGTATCGGGCGTACTGTCGCCGACTCCCTGCGCCGAGCTCAGCGGATGCACCAAATCCCTTGTGCTAACTGCGTATTTTTCACCGGCGACTACCACCTCAAGTGTCCCGTTCAGCCTACAATAGCTTTATCTGAAGATGCGATCGACTGTCCTGATTATCGACGGCATTCGGGAACTTACGGTTAAAAAATCCGATCGGCGCTTTACATATTTCTTAACATCTCTGGCTCTTTCAATTAAACTTAAATTGTGGTAAAGAGATTTTTAGGATAGATGCACATCGACGACGAAAATCAATTCGTGGAAGCCCCAGATGCAGTTTACATTCCCCCCAACGCCAAGCTGTTTATTTACAACTGTGGCACAAAGCCGCTAATATTTATTTGTATTGTCGATCCCGCGTGGCAAAAGGAAGACGAGATTATTTTCCAGTAATTTTCTAGTTTTTCTCCTTGTATGCTCGTTACCAGGCTCTGCCCGGTAACGCATATCTAGAGGCTCTGCCTCTACTGAAAAATAAATCACAAACCGAAAATTTCTTTTAACAACAACAGCACCCAGCCATATGTACCGAGTGATTTCCTCTTTTTTCAACTTCGATGTGGAGTTGCAATAATCCTCGGATTCATTTGCATTGCTCCCCTCTAATTAGTTGAGGAAGTATCAGCTTTGTTGGTGGGTGCTGCTATTGGTTTTTAATGAGACAGATGTGAGATTAAACAGCGTTTTTACTCCTTAGATTCTATTGTGAACTTCGCTGTGCTATCTAGATGTGGTATCTGTCAGAGAAGCTTTTTGTTCGCTTCATATTATTAATTTAGCACCTTCTTCTAGGAGCGCAAGTACCTGCAACTAAACTTTACAACTTTAGAAGTAACTGCCGATAATTATGAAGTTAAATTAAGAATTGAGCTTTCTAGCTGCTCAGCTAAAATAGTAGAGTTCGGCTGTGCTTGGTGCTGCGAGAAACGGCATAATGTGTGTATGAAAACAACCAAACTCATCAAAATGTGCGCCTTATCGCTCAGCATCTTTCTGCTGTGCAGCAGTGCAGCGGCTGCTTCAACGACGGCGAACCCTCAACCTTCGCAGACTTACACTAATCAAGAGATTCTGGAACAGTTGGTGAAGGCAAAAGTCGTGTATTTGGGAGAAACCCACGATAGCGCGGAAGACCACCAAGCTCAACTAAAGATTATCCGAGAAATGCAGCGGCAAAATCGGAAAATTGCGATCGCGATGGAAATGTTTCAGCGTCCCTTTCAAAGCGCGATCGACAACTACTTAGCAGGTAAACTGACTGAAGAGCAATTAGTCGAGGAAACAGAGTACGATCGCAGATGGCGTTTTCCCTGGGAATCTTACGCCCCCATTTTGCGGTTTGCCAAAGAAAATCAACTACCCGTCCTCGCCTTAAATACACCCTCCGAAGTAACGAGAAAAGTTGCCACTCAAGGTTTAGAAAGCCTCACAGCCGAGGAAAAAAAGCACATTCCCCCAATATCCGAAATTCGCACCGACAACGCGGAATATCGGCAACTGCTGCTAGAAGTTTTCCAGCAACACCAAAAGGCTGCACAGGGAAATAGTACGGCTTTTGAAAGATTTTTGCAAGCCCAAGTTTTGTGGGACGAAACTATGGCGGAAAAAATAGCTGAATTTGTCAAAGCAAACCCCGACTATCAAGTTGTGGTGTTGGCGGGGAAAGGGCACATTATTTACGGTTACGGCATTCCCAGTCGCGTCGAGAGGCGTTTGGGAGTCGGGAATGTAAAAATGCGATCGGTTTTACTCAATTCCAATGACAATCCTGTTTTGTCGGCAGATAGACCCATTGCTGACTTTGTTTGGCAGCATTGATTTGATATGATCTCAAAAATATAACCCACTAAGCCAGAGCGAGAACCAAATCGTGAAAGTCAAGCGTCTAAAAATGAACTCATTCCGAGGCATCAGCGATTTGACCCTGGAGTTTGATACAGATGAGCCGACCGTGTTCATCGGTATCAACGGTGTGGGAAAATCCAGCATACTTGAGTGTTTGGCTATTCTTCTCTCCTGGCTGACAAAGCGAATTCAAACTCCCAATAGTAATGGACGTTCTTTCCACGAAGATGATATCAAAAAAGGATGCAAAGAAACTCACAACGAAATTACAATTTCAATCAATGACTGGTCGGAAGTGGTATGGTCTTTAACCAAGGTCAGTAAAGGGCGAAGCAAGGATACTAGCAGCCATCTTGGGGACTTAAAAAAAGTTGTCGCTCGCATACACAGTCAGTTAGATGCTAATTCTTACGCAGCATTGCCTCTGGCTGTTTACTACCCAACTAACCGTGCCGTACTTGATATTCCTTTGAAGATTAGGACGAAACATTCGTTTGAGCAGATAACTGTTTATGACGAGGTTCTCACGGGAGGGCAGATCGATTTTAGGCGCTTTTTTGAATGGTTTAGAGATCGGGAAGATTTAGAAAATGAATTACGACTAAATAATACTAATGAGTATCGCGATCGCGAACTAAAAGCAGTCAGAGATGCGATCGCTAACTTACTAGACGGCTGGTCAAATTTACGGGTTAGGCGATCGCCTTTGCGAATGACTGTAGACAAACAAGGCGATGAACTGATCGTCAATCAACTATCCGATGGTGAAAAATGCTTGTTAGCACTAGCAGGAGATTTAGCAAGGCGTTTGGCGATCGCAAATCCGGATCGAAATTACAATCCGCTTGAGGGTTCCGGCGTTGTTTTGATTGACGAGATTGAGCTCCACTTGCACCCAAAATGGCAACGGGCGATTATTCCGAATCTGAAAAAAACCTTCCCAAATTGCCAGTTTATAATTACGACTCATTCGCCACAGGTAATCAGCGATCTCAAATGGGTTCATCTTTTGAGGTCAACATCTGAAGGAATTGCGATCGATCGAGTACCATCCTTTGGGAAAGATAGCAATCGGATTCTAGAAACGCTTATGCAAACTCCCGAACGTCCGCAGGAAATTAAGGAAGATTTACGTGAATTGTTTGGCTTGATAGACAAGGGCGAACTGGGAAAGGCACGGCAATTTCGCCAAGAATTAGCACACAGAATGGGAGAAGAAGATCCTGAATTTGTGAGAGCAGATTGGCTAATTCAACGCAAGGAAATTCTCAATAAATGAAATATATTCAAAAGGGGAAAGAACCTCAAAATTTTTCCGACTGGAAGGCTACACAGAAGTCTCTCGGTGTCAACTATGATTACAAAAGTCTTTCCAACCCTGAGAAAAAAGCGGTACACATTTCTTTGCTAAGTGAACAAGGCTATATTTGCTGCTACTGCTGTAAGAGAGTTGAGCAAAGTAATAGCCATATTGAACATCTAGCCCCCCAGAGCAAGACTGATTCCGAATTATCTCTTGATTACACAAATATGCTAGGCTCTTGTGGCCGAGATACAAATAAGCCAGAGTATTGTTGGCCAGAGTATTGTGGCAATAAGAAGGGGGATCGTGCGATCGCGGTTTCGCCACTACAAGCCAACTGTGAAGAATTTTTTAATTACTCTAGCACTGGTGAGATACTGCCAACTGCAAATAATTTAGCTCATCAAAAAGATGCTCAAACAACCATTGAAGTTTTGGGACTCAATCATTTTGACTTAACAGAGGGACGAAAGCAAGCATTTGAAGCACTGGAAGGAATAACACAGGAAGAGGCAGAATTATTAGCTCAAGTTTGTCAACAAATGGATGCACAAGGGCGATACCAGCCTTTTTGTAATGCCGTTTTGTCTTTTTTCAAAAATTATTTTGGTGTTTCTTAAGTTGAATGTTACCCAAAGATTGCGCGATCGACGATCGGACTTAATATAAACTTTACCCCACCGCATCACCCGATCGCAGATTGCAGAAACTCGATGCACCAAGGCACACTTTACATATCGGTCATCCGTCGGTTATATTTACTACAAACCGCGCGCAGGCGTGTGGGAGACTCCTCATATCAAATCCGTTAGCATCGGAATAGTAAATTCGAGTTCACTGTTGACTGTTCACTGTTGACTGTTCACTGTTCACGGTCAACCGTCAACAGTCAACCGTCAACAGTCAACATCATTCCGGTGTAACCGGAAATGATATCAGTCACGCCGGCCCGGTTTTTTATTGGTGACTATTTATTTAACTAATATATGTTAAGGCAAGAGACAGCGATCGCCTTCCTTTGCTAAAATTTATCTGGGAAATGTCAAGATTATCTTGTCAAAATATCACGAAAAAATCAATGACAAACAGACCAAAAATTCTCGCATTTGCCGGAAGTACCCGCGAAGCATCCTACAACAAACTCCTGGTAAAAGTTGCGGCGGCTGGGGCTACGGCGGCGGGTGCAGAAGTTACTTATGTAGATTTGCGCGATTTGCCGATGCCACTATTTGACGAAGATTTGGAAGCAAAAGAGGGAATGCCAGAAAATGCCCGCAAATTTAAGGAATTGATGGTAGGGCATGACGGGTTTTTGATAGCTTCTCCTGAGTATAACAGTTCAATTACGCCTGTGTTGAAAAATGCGATCGATTGGGTATCGCGCCCAGCACCGGGTGAACCGGGATTGGTGGCATTTACTGGCAAAGTAGCGGTAATTATGAGTGCTTCCCCAGGCGGAATGGGGGGTTTGCGGGGATTGGTGCATTTGCGATCGATCCTGGGGAATATTAACGTATTGGTACTCCCGGATCAGAAAGCAATTCCCCAAGCTTTTGAAGCATTTAATGCTGACGGTACGATGAAAGATGCCAAACAGCAGGACTCTGTTGAAAATCTCGGTGCTAAGTTGTCTAATGTGCTGTCGAAATTAATCGCATGAGGCAATAAATTCATTTTGCAGTAGGGATACAGCAATGTTGTGTCCCTATCCCAGCATCTGTTATTTTGCTGGCTGCATCAAGTGCGATTCATAGAATAAAAGCCTTGAAACGGCATTGTTAAAATGCCCAATATCCGACTAATTTCATTAATAAAAAAGTCTCGCTTGTCAATGAAAATTGTGCTGCCACTCAATTTAAGAAACTTCCAATCAGTACCCGTAGTAACAGCCCCATAAATGCTTTCAATTTGCTCTCCGCTGCGCTGATTAAATAATTGGGCGGCTACCATTTCTGCAATACACTGGCCTAAACCGGATTTAATACTTTCATTCTTAGCCTCTGTGAGAGTAATTACGGGGGCACGAATTTCATAGGAATCCTTCGATGCAGTGAGAATATAATCGCAATACCCGTTTAAGCCCGCTTCTACATCTACATTGAATTCTGAACCAGAGAAAAAACCAACTTGAAAATTAAATTGCCGCCTGACTTCCAATAATATTGGAGCAATAATTAATTCAGCGCGAGCCTTTTCTGTATTAATTGCAGTAGCTAAAGACAGGTTTTCAGTTAAAGTAGTTTGCAAATAGGAACTTGGCTGTACCTCTGGGATATCACTAAACAAATCTAAAGGTTCTTCTACGGTTAAATTAAAAGATTCTCTAACTTTCGCTAAAGTTGTAAAGTCGCTGTATGCCACAGGTTAACCTCCTTGCTCGATTTTGGCGATCGCATTCTCAAATTGCTACAATTATAATTGATTGCCTGTTATTCTCACCCCCAAATTAACATGACATTCACCGGAGATCCAGACTCAGCACCTGCTTTGCCGACAGCAGCAGAAGCCGCAGTTGCCAAAACCAGCAGCCGCGCTTTAGAATCGCACTTGCAAAATCATCCGTCTGGCGAATCCCTCAAATTGATATTAAACGAAAAAGAGGGAAAGACAATTGACATACCTGCCGCAGCATTGCCACTGCTATTAGGGATTTTGCAACAGACAAGCAGCGGCAATACTGTCAAGCTAACTCCCATTACTGAGGAACTCGATATCTGGCAGGTTGAGGCCTTACTCAATGTCTCCCGCGAGTATGTGTGGAAGTTGCTAGATTCTGGCGAAATTCCTTACAAAATGGTAAGTACCTGTCGCCGGATACGTTATGAAGATGTAATGAAATATAAAAAGCAGGATTATGACAAAAGAAGTAAAATACTTGACGAACTTGTCGCAGAATCAGAAGCACTCGGTTTGTACGACTAACTCATGGAAATTGTAAAAGTTGTCTGCGATGCTAATGTTTTGTATTCAGCCGCACTCCGCGATTTTCTGATGGAATTAGCAGTTGGTGATGTGTTTGAGCCGAGGTGGACAGAAGAGATTCACGGCGAGTGGATGAGAAACGTGCTTCAGAACAATCCAAATCTCACATTAGAACAGCTTGCCAGAACCAAAAATCTGATGAATGCAAGCATTAAAAATTGTGTGGTGACTGGCTACGAGCCAATTATACCAGATTTGGAACTTCCCGATCCGGGCGATCGGCACGTTCTAGCAGCAGCAATTCATTCTCGCGCGGATTTTATCGTTACTTTCAATCTCAGGGATTTTCCTACTGAGAATCTCAAACAATATAACATTGAACCGCTGCACCCAGATGACTTTATCCTGCGCTTTCTCAACTTAAAGTTTGAAGGTGTATGCAAAGCAGCCGAGAAACAAAGAATCAGGCTCAAGAATCCGCCAAAAACGCCTGACGAGTATTTACAAACGCTGGTAGAATTGGGACTGCCGCTGTCAGCAAATCGGATGCGAGAATTGTGTTATCGAGATTAGTGCGATCGCAAACCGCAGACTTTTCCGAGTTTCTTCCCAGGTTTATTGTTGTATCTTCCCACAGGCTAACTCTTCGACATAGCAAATATACCACTCATCTGCTTTTGCCAGCACCGCAGTAAATCTATTTTCCCTTGTGCCTATACTTGAAAACGGGTATAATTTTATTTCCTAGAGATAATAGATCGTGAAAACATTACCACAAATTGTACCAAAACCGCATCACCCGATCGACGTAAAACAAAACCACCCGATCGCAGATTGGCAGAAATAGACAAGAGTAGGCATACTTGAACCATCGGTCATCGGTCGGTATATTTCTTCCAAACAGCACGGCAGGCGTGGGAGACTCCTCCGTCACGCCTGCCATGCAGTTTTATTTGATAATTGTGTGATTTGTGCGATCGCCAATGATACCAGTTCCCAAAAAGAATGAAACTGTAGATTATATTCAAACCCTTTGGGAATTAGTAATTCCTTAATCGAAAATCGAAAATCGAAAATCGAAAATAGTATCACCCCATTTTTTTCTTCTTCCAAGCCTCCACAAACGGCAAAAACACCGACACCAACTCCTGCCGATTCATCACCAAAGTCGGATAAGAAATCCTGCCGTAATTCTTCCCCACTTCCAGCGGAAAAATCCCCTGAGATTCCAGCGGTAGCCAAACCGCACCAGCAGCCTTCACAATTACCCAACTCCCGGCAATATCCCAAATTTTCGGAGTCGCTTCCACCCCTCCCATAGCCACACCCGAAGCCACAGTCAAAAAATTGTAACTAGCCATACCCAACATCCGAATTTTACTCGGAAGATGAGGCCCGATACCCACACTTCGGGAACACAAATTAAAAATATGATTCCCGCTCATCTTATCAGCAGTGGGACAAATCGGCCGATTGTTCAAAAACGCACCTTGAGGCATATTTGCCAATACATTGTCGCCCGCCAAATCCCCTGCATAAAAACCGTGAAAAAACTGATTCACCGGCGGCAAATGCACGCAGCCAAAAACCGGAGTTCCGCGATACAATAAACCCAAAGAAATCCCCCAAATCGGAATTCCCCTAGCAAAATTAGTCGTAGCATCCAGAGGATCGACAACCCAACACCATTCATTATCTGGGAAAACGTGTTCTCCTTCCTCGCTCAAAATTCCGTGAGTGGGAAAAGCAGATGAGATCGCACTTCTAATCTCCGCATCCGCCCAATTATCAGACTGCGTAACCAAACTCCCATCATCCTTCTCATCTGCTTGTGCAGAACCAAAATCTTTCAAAAACTGCTGGCCGACTGTCTTGACAGTAGTCTGAGAAAAACTTAAAATAGAATCCCAAAAATCTTTCATTTGCAGTTTTTTTGTATTAAGGACTGAAGTCTTTGATCGAGAAGAGAATGAGGACTAAAGTTCTCACTACAAACCTTAGTCTAATTCATTTTCAAGAATAGTGGCGATCGCACTTTTAGCATTATCCTGAAACTCCCCAACATCCACCCTACCCAACAGCCAAACAGCCAGAATCATACCCACCGCCGGCACAGCAAAAACCAACCCATAAGCCAACATCGGCACCCCAAACAAACTTCTGCCCAAATCCAAAATAGCACCGCCAGTAATCGTCGCCACACCCCGCGCCATCGCCTGCGACAAACCCCAAGCACCAATAAAAGTCCCAGCAGTTTCCGCCGCAGTCAAATCCAACATCAAACTCAGCGCACCCGTCGTAGTAATACCCGAAGCTAAACCAAACAACATTAAAGCCGACTTAAACACAATTGGATTACCAGTAAATCCCGATAAAATAATTAAACCAAAACAAGCCGCCACCGACAAACAGCCCAACCTAATCGTATTTTGCTTGCCAATGCGCGGCACAATTAAAAAACCAGTAGCGCTCAAACCGATCAGAGTACCAGTACCATAAATAGCATTCAACCGCGTAGTTTCCGAAATCGGCATCTTAAAAATTTCCCCGCCGTAAGGTTCCAAAACCGCATCCTGCATAAACAAGCAAATTGTCATAATCAGCAGGAAAGTAAAAAACAAACCGGTTTGGCGGCTAGCAGTCAAAATCCGCAGCGCACTTCCCAGAGTAATTTTATCTTCTCGATTCACTGCCGACGATCGCATCTTGTACCGCGAATACTTTTTCTCAACGCCAAAAGTTGCAATCCCCACCAACAGCAAAACCAGCGCCGGCACCTTCACAAACAAACCATTAATCGAAGCCTGCAAAACTTCCCGTGGCACATCCCCATCAATTTGCTTCAGCAAACCGCTGCTAACAATCGCCCCGATAATAATACCAACCATCAGCATCGACCACACCACACCCACCAACTTCGATCGATCCTCCTCATCGGAAACATCCACCAACAAAGCAGCAAAAGGAGTCGAACTCGAGCAAATAGCAATACCGTAAAGCGCAAAAATCAAACCCAACAAACCCACCCAACCGTAAGTAGGAGTAGTCCACCCCACAGCCTCCAAACTGCTACCCAAGCGCCACATTACCTGCACCGCCAAAAAAGCAGAAATCACAAACAGAACCCCCCCCATCCACACATAACCCGTGCGGTGATGGCCAAACAAAGGCTTAGCATCAGACATTTGCCCGAACCACACCCTAGCCGGCGCCACAAACTGGTGCATAGCCAGCGTACCAGCCACCACAGTAGCCGGAATCCCCAACTCCTTAATCATCAAGCGATTGAGCACCCCCAGGGTCAAAATCGACATCATGCCCAATCCCATCTGAAACAAACCCAACCGGAACATAGTCACGAGGGTAACTCTCTTGATGGCAGGAGTCGCGGAATCTGTTAATCTTGAATCTGGTAAACGGTCGATCGACATAACTATTCAAATAAACACAGCATTTGCATTTATAGTAACTGAGATATCGCAACCAGCCGCGTTTCCTCCCCCGGCTAGAAGCTCGATCGCGATTATTCGTATAAATTCATATAAAAATAAAGAGAATCAATAACTGTGGATTTACCAACCGTGACAACCATTACCCTAGGACAAAATGGCCCAGCCGTCATTCCCCTGTGCGTCGGAACTTGGGCTTGGGGCGACAAACTATTTTGGAACTACGGCAGCAACTACGGCGCCGCCGAAGTCGAAGCAGCATTCAAAACATCCCTAGACAGCGGAGTCAACTTCTTCGACACAGCCGAAGTCTACGGTAACGGCTTGTCAGAAGAATTGCTGGGGCAGTTTATCAAAAAAACCAGCCAACCCGTGCAAATAGCCACCAAATTCGGCCCCGTACCTTGGCGGATTACAGGAAAATCAGTTTCCGAAGCCTTAAGTGCCAGCTTAAAACGCTTGCAAGTCGAACAAATAGCCCTCTACCAAGTGCACTGGCCATTCACTTTTTTACTCAGTCAAGAAACCCTGATGAACGCCTTAGCCGATGAAGTAAAACAAGGCAGAATTCAAGCAGTAGGAGTCAGCAACTATTCAGCAGAACAGATGCGCCAAGCCCACAAAATACTAGCAGCCAGAGGCGTTCCGTTAGCAACAAATCAAGTCCGTTACTCCTTGCTGTCGCGGCAAGTAGAAAAACAAGGAATTGTGAGTGCAGCGCGCGAATTGGGCGTCACAATTTTAGCTTACAGCCCCTTAGCCCAAGGATTGCTCACCGGCAAATACACAGCCCAAGAACCACCTACAGGAGCCCGCAAAATGGACTCCCGCTTCAGCAAAAGCGGCATCGAAAAAATTGAATTAGTCATGTCTACCCTGCGGAAAATGGGCCGAAAGCGCGATCGAACGCCCGCCCAAGTTGCCCTAAACTGGTTGATATGCCAAAACGGAGTCATCCCCATTCCCGGCGCCAAAACCGCCAAACAAGCCCAAGAAAATGCAGGCGCGTTAGGCTGGAATTTGAGCCAAGAAGAAGTCAATCAATTAGAATTAATGACACGTCCCTGGCGAGAATAAATTTGTTAATTGTTGACTGTTGACTGTTGACTGTTGACTGTTGACTGTTGACTGTTGACTGTTGACTGTTGGCTGTTGGCTGTTGGCTGTTGGCTGTTGGGTGTTGGGTGTTCGCCGTAGGTTGGGTTTTACTTCACTGTACCCAACCTACAGTTCACTTTCTTATCCCCTCTTCCTTCTCCCTCCTTCCCTCTTCCTTCTTCCTTCTTCCTTCTTCCTTCTTCCTTCTTCGTCTTACTATGAAAATCTTAACTGACTGGGGTTTCACGCGCGAAGGCTGGCGCAATAACAGCCGCGGCGAATATTTAGTTTTGCTTCAAGGAGGATTGCTCACAGGATTTGTAATCTTACCAGTTTATCAACTGCCAGGATTAAAAATTCAATCAACCCACTTACTTTATATTATCTGGTTTATGGCCAGTATTCTCGGCTTAACCGGATTAATTTTCATCATCAAAGGATTGATAGACTTAGGAAAAAACCTCACACCTTTACCATATCCCAGAGAAGACGGAGAATTAGTCCAAACAGGCATTTACGGAATAGTGCGGCATCCATTATACAGCGGCTTAATTTTAGCAGCCCTCGGCTGGACACTTTTTCAAATGAGCATATCCCACTTAATAGCCAGCGCACTATTAATAATACTTTTCGAGATCAAAGCCAACCGAGAAGAAACCTGGTTAACCAAAAAATATCCAGAGTATTCAGAGTACCGCCAAAAAGTCAAAAAACTAATTCCCGGAATCTATTAACAGTTCGATCTAAAAACCTCGCTGTCAACAGTCAACAGTCAACTGTCAACTATCTAAAGACCATTACCAATTAGAATAAACGGTGCCCAGTAGTATGGATGATGCAAACGACTGGCCACTGACGGTTTCAAACCGCTGCGAGTTTGAGCTAAAATTGATAAATTGGCCGATCGACCCAACACTGAATCATCACCTGTAATTAAGGCTATTTGCGCTTTTTGCAAAGCTTCTGCCTTTTTATTTCCCGACAGCAACGCCGTATAAAAAGCAACCATCAAAGCTTGAGTGCCGCCATCATCTACTTTCCATAAAGATGCGATCGCAGCTTTTGCCCCTGTTTCCTGTATCTGGTAGCCAAAACCTAAAATTTCTTCTCCATTACCTAGTTTACCACCTATCCCCGTCTCGCAAGCACTCAATACTACCAAATCTACATTCAGTAGGTTTAAAGTTTGAATATCGGGCAGGGTAATTACATCCTCATCACCTAGCAAAATAAACGAATCTTCTGGTTGTCCGGTAACAAACATAGCATGAGTTGCCAAATGTATAATTGTATAATCTGGCAAACGCGGAATCATTGTGGCACGATTGAATTCCCGATCTATTAATTTTGTAGTTCCCGGCACCATCGCAGCTAAATTTTCCACTTCCAGCCCCGCAAATTGCAAGCCAGAAAAAGCAAATCGAGTAGATCCGCGTTCAAAATTAGAACGACGCGCACCAAAAGCAGCCGCCAAAACGCGAGGTTGATAAGTCGTTTCTCCATTGAATTTTGTGAGGCTCGTAGCAGTAATATTATTAATGGCAAACCGCTGCCCCAACCATTGTTTACCATCATATAAAGCTGCTAGAGGAATGTAGCGCAACTGTCCATCAGGAGCATAAATAATGCTTTTAGCTTGTGCTTCAGTCAGATCGTGTTCGACGGGTTTGATTAACCAATTATAAAGTTTCTTAGCTGGGATTTTGGCATCGGATTTGGGATCTTCCAAAGCCATGCGAAATTCCAGAATTGCTTGATTCAGTTCTTGTTTTTTAACTGCTACAGTACGTCGGAATGGGGGAGCATCAGCAGTTGTTATTACCAATTCTAAACGGTCTTCTAAAATTAAAGGCTGAATCAATACGGCTTTTTTTTCTAACCGCTGCAATAGGTCTCCCCGTATGGTATTGAGTTGAGCTAGATTCACAGTTTGTACTCTAGCATTAGGGCTGAGTTGTTGGACAATAGCAACAATTTCAGGGGAGTTAATAAATTCATTGAATGTGCCGCGCATTTCCTGCTGCATTTGCCTGAAATTGGCAATTTCTTGTTGCTGCAGGGGCGTGCGGTTAGCTACGGGAATTTTTTCTAATTCAGCAAGCTTTCTGCCTAGTTGAATCTCTCTATTTAAAATTTCATTGTGCCTATCTCGGATTTGCTGTTCTTGAGGAGTTAAGGGAATGCCTTGTGCCGTTTGTTCGTTTCCCCGAACGGAATGCAGGTAATCTTCTATTTCTTGAATTTTGAGTAAATCGAGGACTTGTTGTGCTTCTAACACTCGATCTTGTTGCAGTAATAAATCGGCGAGGCTGCGGTAGGTATCGGCGACAGTTGTTGTATAAGATCGCTGTTTTTCGGCGGGGAGAGAGCGTAACTGGCTGCGAATTGATTCGGTAACGTTGACAGATTCTTTATAGAAAATTATGGCTAATTCTGGTTGATTTTGTTTGGAGATTACGTCAGCAATGTTACTGAGAGTAATTCTTTCTCCAGGGCGATCGCCTACTTCTTTACGGATTGCTAAAGATTCCTGATATAATTGCAAAGCCTGGGAATATTGACCAATTCTTTGATGAACTGTACCTAAACTATCCAAAGTATCACCTAGATCCTTACGATTGCCAAGCTTTTGGAAAATTGACAATGCTTGTTTGAGGACATCTATGGCTTGAGAATACTGACCTAACTGCTGGTAAACTACGCCTAAATTGTTAAGGGTCTTTCCAAATCCTGTAATATCGCCAATCTCTTTACTAATAATTAAAGCTTGCTGATAAGAGTTTAATGCTTCAGTAGAATGACCCATTTTCTCATAAACAAAACCAATGTTATGAAGAGTTGTTCCCATGCCTCGTTTATTATTTGTTGCTTGATAAGTAGCTAAAGCTTGTTGATATAAGTTTAGTGCTTCCGAGTATTGACCCAGTTCGCTATAGGTTGAACCAGTTAGATCGAGAATATGAGCTTTATAAGTAGGATTATTTAAAATTTCAAATATCGCTAACGCTTGCTGATAAAACTCTAAAGCACGAACATACTCTCCCAAATTGCCGTAAATTATTCCAAGACTGGCTAAGGCACTTCCTTCACCAGCTCGATCTCTCTCTTCTCTACTAATAGTAAGAGCTTTTTGATAGAACTCTAAAGCACGATAATAATCCCCCATTTCTTGATAAACAGCACCAAGATGATTGAGAGTGTTACCAACTCCTGCTCGATCGTTAAACTCTTGACGAATAGTGAGAGCTTGCTGCAATACTTCTAACGCTGGTTGGTATTCGCCTAATAATCGATATACGTCTCCAAGATTGTGGAGAGTAGCTGCTTCCCCAGTACGATCGCCTAAATTTCGACGCACTTCTAATGCTTTTTGATAAAACTCTACTGCTTGATGATATTGATTGAGATAGTGGTAAACAACGCCTATTTTGTGAAGAACTTCCCCCTCACCTGGGCGATCGCCGATTTTTCTCCTAATCTCTAAAACTTGTTGGTAGGTTTCCAGTGCTTTTTGTAGCTCGCCGCTATTTAATTGCTCGTTCCCCTGTTGAAAAAGTCTATCTGCTTCAGTTTTAGTATTTTGGGCATTTTGTGCTTGTTCTGGCACTTCCAGCGCTAAAGCATTCGATCTTTGTAACAGGGGGGATCCGAGCAAAAGCAGGTAGCAAAAAATAAAAGTTGATATCAAAGATAATTCCCTCACTTTTAGCTAACCCCAAACAAGTTTACCTCAATAGGTCATTGGCCTTAAGAACAAGAAATTCCTAACCTGTACGATCGGCTATATTACCTGGAGTGGGTGGTCTGACACTAGGAGGCGGTGTGATCGGTGGTGTCCTCGGAGCGCTATATTCGGCTATATTAACTGGTCTGACACTAGGAGGCGGTGGGATCGATGGTTTTTTCGTAGTGCTAGCTGCCTGTTGTTCTGGCTCAGAAACACGAACACTTAAAATAGTTTCTCCAGCACCAAGCCTAAACCCGTTTGTTACAGAAACTAATTCCTCAGCTACCTGACTGGCAGATTTTTCATTATTACTCATTTTCGTTCTTGCCTCTCACCTCATGATTCCCAATTTCATACTCCCTCTAAAAACTGTTCTCCGGAAAAAATCAAAATTTTCTCTAAATTAACTCCCCAATCCTCCGGCAAAGCGTTGCGGTTTTGCCAAACTTGCCTTGAGTTTGGAAATCTGTGTTTCAATTTCCTTGACTCTTGGCGTATTTCCTAAAGCTTTGTGACTGTTTATGGCTTGCGTCAACCAGCGAACGGCTTCTTGCTTTTCCCCGATCGCCCCGTACAACTCCCCCAAAGCCTCCTCTAACTGCGCTTGCTCCCCGATGTCTTTGGCTGCACTAGCTAATTCCTGTGCTTTTAGATAATTGCTCTCCGCCAGCAATGTCACCCCTTCTTGCCAGTATAAATCGCCGAGCTTGCGATAGGCAATAGCTTCTTGAAAACCCTTTGCTACCAATGCTTCCAATGTCTCGATCGCCTCAGATTTCAAATCCGAACCGATGTAAAAATAAGCACGTTGCAAAGCTTTGGTTTTCTCGGCAATTTTTTGACTGTTAATTTGCTCGATCGCCCCTTTCACCAGTTGCTTTTGGGTCGTTGGTAGCATTCGGAAGCTTCGATCGGGCAGTTTTTCCTCGTCAGATGTCCTGCCGTTCTCAGCTTTTACCACCAGTAAATACACAAATCCCGGTTCCAGTTGTGGTGTTCCCGGATACACTACCTCATTTCCATTAACTTTTGTTTCCCAAATTGTGCGATCGCCCTTCACTAAACTCACAGTATAATTATTAACACCGGGAACTTTATTCCAACGCAACTTCGGTCGATCGTTCAGCAATAATGTACGCCGAGGACTGATAATATAAGGAATTAAGACATCAAGAGGCCCGCGAGGATCGGCAGTATAATCCTCACAGTCGATCGCTAGCATTTCCGATCGCTCGATACCTGAAACTTGAGGATGCAATCCATTAATTATCGGATAAACTCTTGACGCTGTGACGATCGGGATTAAAGGCGTCAGCCCAAAAATAGCAAAGTAAGTAAATGTTTTGCCTTTGAGATTGATTGGTGTCAGCTTGGATGGATGATTATTTTTCATGACCTAAATTATTTTTCATTGTTCGCGATAGCGAAGCGATCGCATAAACTTTGGAAATCTTCATTAGTCCTCTTTTAGAGGACTTGTGCTTTGAGGCAGGGGTTTAAACCCCTGCCGGACTATCGGAGATACGCTATAACTTTAAATTTTGAAAATTTTTGCTAAATTCTTGCCGTATCCATCTCTGTTCTTCAGAAGACTCCGACTGCAAATTATCATAGCACTTTTTCCAATTAGATATAGATGCTTGTTTATTGCCTTGACGTTCTAAAAGAACAGCGTGCAAACAGTAAGCAACAGAGCGATCGCTAGCAATATTAATCGCTTTCGTCAGGTTATTGTTAGCCTCTTCATATCGCCCTAACTCCAACTGCGCCCAACCTAAATTTTTGTGTATAGTGTACGTTGTCTTAATATCTGTGGCAAGTGGTAAAGCTTTTTCTAACAGCGGTATAGCTTTTGCATATTGTTTATCTAAAATTTCCAGTCGCGCCAAATTATTTAAAGCTTTATTAACACCTGCATTGATAGCAATTTGATATGCAGCGCGAGCCTTGTCATACTCTTGTTTGTCTTCATAAATTACGCCTAAGTTATAGTTAATTCTTCCATCATTTGCTTGAAATACTAGAGCTGTTTTATAATATAATTCCGCCTTATCTAAACGTTGATTTTTGTAATTACTCAAACCTTCTTTGTTAAGATAAAATACTATCTGGGGTGAGAAAGTCCACAAACCGCCTAGCAAAAAAAAGCTAGCTAGAGCTAGTTTGCCTACCCAGTTAAAACGAATCCTATCAAAAATAGGATTCGTTTTACTGGGTTCGATCGATTGTTTAATTTCTGGCAATGGTTGCGCCACGCTTTCCAAGGGCGATCGCGAGTTGACCCCTGCCAAAATTTGCAATATTTCCTGGCATTTTTGTGGTCGCTTGCCAAAAAAAGGAGCCATCATGCGGTCAATTAAATCTGCCAAATGTGGTAAAACTTGCGTTGCTTTATCTCGCCATATTAACTGACCGTTTTCGGCATCTTTAGGTAATTCAATCGGTAACTTTCCTGTTAGAAAATAGACAAAAGTACGCCCCAAAGCAAAGAAATCCGATTGCGGTACTGCATGACCCTCTGCTTGTTCGCTTGGCGTATAGCCAGCAGAAATAATCGCAGTTCCCGTATAATTTTCTTTTTGTTGCCGCAAGTAAGTTTCTGTTACTTCTCGCACCGCACCAAAATCAAGTAATACCAATTTCCCATCCGGCTTTAACATGATATTGGACGGTTTAATATCTCGGTGAAAATACTGCTGCTCGTGCAGTAAATTGAGAATTTGTGTGAGTTGTGTCAACCACTCAATGGCAGTTTCTGTATTTATTGGTTGATTCGCTCTTGCTAACATCCACTCTTGTAAATTTTGCCCCGGTATTTTCTCCATTACCAAACATGGTAACGGTTTGCTACTACCTTCAGGCCAATTAAAATATCCGTCTTTTTCTACACGAGGAATGCCAGGGTGTCTTTGGCTCATTAAAAACTCTGCTTCTCGCTGAAATAAAATGGTAGCCTTTTGCTTAATATCTGGGTTATGAAAGTTAGCCAAATTCAAAACTTTTAATACTTTGATAATGCCACCATCGTCTACTTCAAAAATATCGCCAAAGCCACCGCCACCAATGCGATCGATAACTCGATAGCGATTTTGCAATATGAATCCTGGATGAATTAAGTTATTTGGAATCATAGAACCTCTTGATAAATCTCGTTTTTACCTGATTCTAGATCCCCCTAAATCCCCCTTAAGAAGGGGGACTTTGAGAAGACTTCCCCCTAAAAAATGGGGACTTTGAGTACATCCGGTCCCCCCCTTCTTAAGGGGGGTTAGGGGGGATCTAAGTCTAATAGTCAAACAGCATTCTTTAACCCTAGATTTTTTTTCCAAATGATTTAGGCTCGCTATATTTCAGTTTCTCCTAGCAGTTTGAGAAGATTTTTCTCTGCATATTGAAGCTTTGGGGAAGGACACTCGCGCACTTTTGACAAAAGTTCTTTTAGCTGCATTTGATAATTATTTATTCGAGTTAAATCTAAGCGTTCTCGAACTTTGGTTAAGATCGGGTGTAGCTGAGTAATTTTAGTCTCCTTGAGTTCTGGCGATCGCTCGAAAGCATGACTTCCGATTAAACCTAGCTTGTCGGTGGATTGCGCTTCCATTGCTTCGAGAATATTTTGGCATATTTGTTCGATCGAATTATGGGTGAGATATTTCATCATCACGGGTTCGAGAGTGAATTTTGCTTCAGCACTAGAGGGAGAAAGCTCTTTTTCGATTAAGGAACGCCTTACCAAGGATTCTAATACTGTTAGTAATTCTGAACTAGAAACGCCTGCTGATAATTTTGCTTTCAGTTGGTTCCAGGAAATCGGCTGCTGTTCGATCGCCAGCCAGTACATGACAGCTTTTCCTAAAGCCGATAACCGCTGAAAATGTTCGTTAAGTAGATTGGCAAAAATATCGCCAATAACTAAGGAGCTTTGACCCATAAATTGACTGATATTGCCATTAAACAACTCTTGAATTGTGGTAGCAGTAATTTTCAGTGCTGCAGGATGACCTCGGTATATTTGTATCAGTTCATCTAAGCCGTTTTCTGAGTCAGAAAAACCTTTGGCAGCCAACAGCATTTTTGCATCTGTTTGTTTTAAGCCTTTAACTTGTAATGTACGCACAGGTAAGGTTTCGCCTGCTAAAGATGCAACCTCTACAGGTTTTTCTCGCGATAAAATTAGCAAGCAGCTTTGATGCCGTTCTTCTCCGATTCGTCGCAGTAGTTGACCGTACCCTTCATAACCATCTCCGTAATACCCAGCGATATCTCCACTTTGCAAAATCATTTCCCAATCATCTAGGATCAGCAAACAACGGCGATCGCGCAAACTTTTGATTAGGGAAGAAATTTGCTCGCCTATAGTAGTTGGCAGTTGCGTTTCTGGGGAACTGCTGGCAAATGAGTTCAACTCAGTCAAGATTGTGAGTAAGGGAGGTGCATGGCGGAGACTGCGCCAAATTAAATATTCAAATCCACCCTGAATTTGTTCTCCCAGTTTAGCAGTCAGAGCCGTTTTACCAATACCTCCCATACCCAACAGCGCCACCAAGCGACAGCGATCGCGGAGTACCCATTGACTGAGGGTATTTAATTCTGCGGCGCGGCCGAAAAAATTTGAGACTTCCGGCGCTTCACCCCAATCTTGGCATAAAGGAGTGCTTGTAACTCCTGAAACATCGCCAAAATCCTCGATGTTGACCAATTGTTCCGCTATTTCTGGTGCAATTGGCTGTGCGGCTATCTCTGACTGCAAGTGCGATCGCCTTTCCAATGCCGATCGAAAGTTTCTTTTACTGACTCTTTCCCCTAAAGCTTCCGAAAGCAGATTCCATAACTTGGGGCCCACATCTTGCATCAGGTATTCGGCAGCATATCCGTAAGCCTCTGCAATCTTATGATACTCCTGCCCTTGCCAAGCTCCCCTCAGAATTATTACTTCTATATCTTTTAAGTGTCTGTTTGTTTTGGCAAAGACCGCGGTATCTGCGAGTTTCAGCCCTTCTTCAACATTCATAAGGTTAAAAATTTTTCATTGGATCTTGAGTATAACCTGAAGTTTACTGAGGTTTACTTAGTTAGACTGAGGTTGCCTCAGTATTTTTATTTTTGTATTGAACTTTAACAACTTAGGTTATCTATATCGACCTTACAATAACAACTCGCTACTGTATAAATATCAGCTCAAACAAACGAGCTGAAGCCAAATCAATCATTGACAACACTTACCTTGAGTTAAATTATGTCTATTAATCATAACGTTCCGTATTTCAGTCAAGAAGATAACGAGATTGAACCCTGGCGCACTTGCGGTGCTACAAGTTCGGCAATGTGTCTGAAATACTTTCAAGTTGCAGATTTAGGTTCCTTTCCACAGTACGAAGATGATGTTAAAAAACGTTTCGATCGGCAGGGAATAGATCACGGTTCTCCCGATGGCATCAAAAGATTGTTAGAGGGTTTAGGGTTGAGAGATAAGTTGACATTAAAGGGAAGTCTTTCAGACATCACTCGGTCTCTCGATTCTGGCGAGATCTGTATATTGCACGGTTTTTGGACGAATTCAGGTCACATTCTAGTTATTCGCGGTTATAACGCCAGTGGTGACTTTTTTGTGAATGACCCAGCAGGAGAATGGTTCCACTCAGGCTATCGGAAAAATTCCCGATTTTCACCAGATAACAAGGGCGAAAACAAGTTATACAGCGGTAAATTGATATCCTCCGCGGGCAATGCCTCTAGTTTGCGTGAAGCTTTATCTTTTTATGACAATTGGGACAGTAGCACGATCGAATCTACTGCAACAATGTGGCTGCATCGAATTTCTAAATAGCCGAAAAACTTACTGCGTTTGCAATTAAAATTGCGTCCGGTAAAGCCCCTGAATAAAAAAAGTTTGTAGTGAGGACTTTAGTCCGCATTTTTCCCAAACCTGCAACCAAAGACTGAAGTGCTTACTACAAACATCATTACTACTTGGAGAACTGAATATGACCATTAAAAAAGTCGAGTTACAAATCAATGACGGGATTATTGATAGCCCTCACCTGATTGACGAGGTAGAAATCCTGCAAAGGCGCTTGAAAGATTGGGGATTATTACCCAAAGATGCCAAAATTGACGGACTTTTTGGGTCTGTCACAAAAGCAGCAGTCGAACAATTTCAACGGATGCGCCCTGCTAATAAAAGCCAATTTGTCCCCGGCGGACTACAAGTTACTGGAAAAGTCGATCGCAATACCTGGGCTGAGTTGCTGAAAGTGAAGCCAGAAGAAATAATCATAGTTAGTCGCACACCCAAGACTTCGGATATGCCCGATGGATTCCCTAGCATCGATCGTATTTTAGATGTTGCTCAATGCCCATCCGAAATTCGCCCCTTTGCTCAGAAAAATTTGCCTCTTATTCTCAATCAATGTCTCAACGATGGAGTTGTCGATCTAGGGCAAATTGCCTATGTTTTTGCAACGGCCCAACATGAATCCCTTTTGGGACGGTTCATGATGGAATTAGCTGATGGGTCGGATTATGAAGGTCGCGAAGATTTAGGAAATACTGAACCCGGTGATGGCCCTCGCTTTAAAGGCAGAGGTTTTGTCCAAATTACAGGTCGTCGCAACTATCAAATCTGGAGCGAAAAACTCGGAATTAATTTGATAGATAATCCAGAAAAAGCCGCTCTCCCTGAAATTGCTGCCATGATTCTAGTTCGGGGAATGCGCGATGGTAGCTTTACGGGTGTAGGTTTGAGTGGTTCCATTGTGGGCGATCGACGCGATTTCTTCAACGCCAGAACAATAGTGAATGGACGGGACAGGGCTGACCTCATCGCGGAGTTCGCCGAGTCTTATTTCAACGCCATAGCCTAAACAGAAGTTGCCCCCTCCGTGGGGGAACTTCCACCTAAAAATTCAACAAGTAGGCATTCTGCCTGCCCGATGGTTACTTACCATTTCTATGTATATTTATGAGGTTAATCAAATGACACATTCTTCTATGGTTGAGACTCAAGCAAACGATGCCGATCGCGGAAAAGATTTTGCACAAGTTTTGCAAGAGGATAATGGAAAATACTCGACAATGCGAGCTATGAGTTTGATTGCGCTGATTGCAGCGATTGTGTTTGGCGCAATCACAATAACTACCAAAAACGCTGATGGCAAAGAGATTACAACTGCTTTTTTAGCTGCTGCTTTTGCACCAAAAGCTATTCAAAGATTTGCAGAAGGTTCTCCGTCTAAGTAAAGTCTAGTTAAGTCGATCGCACCTCACCCCTTCATCTCCTCACCAAATAACCAGAAATGAAGGTTGCAGGTGCGATCGCCCTCTGCTCTGATTAATGACAACTGACAACTGACAACTGACAACTATCAACTGACAACTGTCAACTGACAACTGACAACTGACTTTCATTCATGTCGCCTACCATCAGGCATCACCGCACCCTTTAAATTCGCCCCTGCCAAATTAGTATCCAACAGCAAAGCATTTCTCAGATTAGCACCCTTCAAATTAGCACCTTCCAGATTAGCCATCCACAGATTAGCACCCTCCAAATTCGCCCCTTCCAAATCAGCGTTAACGAGAAAAATACCTTTCATAAAAGCACCTCTTAAGTTAGCAGTTATCAAATTACTCCCTCCCAAATAAGCATCCTCTAAAAACGCATTTTCTAGATTGCTTCCCTCCAAATTTGCCCCAGCCAAATTGCTGCTTATCAGGTAAACCCCAGCCAAATTTGCCTGTTTCAAGTTAGCATTTACCAAATGCGCGCTCCACAAATTCGCATCTTTTAGGTTGGCTTTTTCTAAATTGACGCCTTCCAGAGAAACTTCGCTCAAATTCGCCCCGGAAAGATTGCAACCTTGACATTCCCTCGCTGTCAGCAATTGCCCGACTTGATGCTTGACTGACGAACGGTTCGCTGCGAAAATTATTAAACCTGTAGTTGCTAAGGCAATAATACTAAAAGTGGCAAGCCCGATCGCACTTACAATCTTCCTTTGTCCCGCGCCTCGAAACATCCGTTTGCAGTCCCCTAAAAATATTTCGATAATTGTTCGTATTTATAACCTAGTTCCTTCCTTCCCCTTCCCCTTATGAAAAAAAAGTTAAAATTTAAATTCCTGACGATCGCACTTCTTGTAAGCTTAGCAATAATCGGTGTCGGGTGCGATCGCCTTTTCACAAAACCCTTTCAACTTCCCGCCTCAGCCAAACAAGAACCCTGGCCCATCCAAACAGGCCTCCGAACAGCCATCCTTCGCGACAACATACCAACAGTCAACCGCGTAGTTTTAGTACCCGACGAAGCCACATTCTTAACAGCCATCCAAAAATGGAATCTCAAAGGAAACTGGCCTATTCTCATCGAAGACAAAAAATATGCGCCCATGTTTTTGCAGCGCTTTCAACCCGAAGAAATAGTCCGTTTGCCCAGCATCAAACAGCAACTGCCAAAAAATCAAAAACTCCAGCAATTAATGCTGAACGCCACAGCAGCCGCCTGGAATGCCACGGATACTCAAACCTTAAAAGCAAAATGGAAGCAACTCGGCTGGGAACCCCCAGGAGTAGTAATCACATCAGAAAACGACGCCGCACGTTCTGCAGCAGTTGCCTTAGCAGCCGCTCACGGTCAACCTTTAGTCTTTCTAGAAGGCAACTTCGGAAAACCCAACGATACCCTCAATAACACACAGTGGAAAACTCTGCAACTAGCAGTTACAAAAGCTGTCGAATCAACCGGATATTTTTACTCTCAACTCGCAGACGCGATCGACACAATAACCATTGTACGCCAACTAGCAGTCAAATATCAATCTCCTGAAAAACCAGACGAACAACTAGCCGTTACCGACGGTTTGGGAAGGCACCCCAACGGCGAACGCTGGGCGGCTGTTGGCTGGATTTACGGTTCCGAGGTGCGATCGATCTATCAAGCCATGTGTGCCATATTTTTAGACAGCCAAACAGCCATGCTTTATGACAGTTACCCCAAGGAAGGAAATTGGGCAAAATATGAAATGGAGGAAGCAGCTAGCGGACTAAAAACCATAGGTTTAAATGTCGAATTAGTGCAGAAACCAGAATCTAGCCTGGAAAAGTGGCGGAGTTTAGCTTCAAAACCGTGGACATTTGACTTAATATTAATGAATTCCAAAGGCTATCCAAAATCATTCCAAGTGGGCAACGGCGACGCTTTAGTTGAAGACATACCAAAACTCCAATTTCCCGCAGCAATCCACATGATCCACAGTTGGTCAGCAGCAGCGCCAGATGACACAAACACCGTTGCCGGAAGGTGGCTAGAGAATGGTGCTTACGCATATATTGGCAGCGTCAACGAACCTTTTTTATCGGCATTTATTCCACCTAAATTAATGGTCGATCGCCTAAAGCGAGGATCACCCTTTTTAATCGCAGCACGTCAGCTAGAATCCCCACCCTGGAAAGTCACTACCATCGGCGATCCGCTAATGTCGATCGCCAAACCCAGACCAAGAATCCCGCCCAATCAACAACCGATGTGATATTATGCGCGAGCGAGGGATTTAAAATTGGAGATAGGAGATTTGTGGTTTGAGATTTGTGGTTGTCAGGTAAAATATCCAATCGCCAATTCTTTAATTTGAAAGTTGTTTTGCACTGATTTATATGATATTGCTAGTTCACTGATGCGATCGGCCTAACCACCCACAAGGTAAATATAGTTGATTAGGATTATCGCCAGAGTATATCTAAGTTTGAATGTAACTGAGCATACAATCACGCCAAATCCGCCGCTCCTCAGAATCAGTCATTCCACCCCAGCGGCCCGCCCAAAAAATTTACCCTAAAATACGCCTTAATATAAGTTGTCAATTCCCCTAAAATCACTCAAAATGAAAATAAGAAATAAATTGTAATATTATATAACTTCTCACCGAAGAATTAACCGCTAAATGAGAGCCATCCCTCCTGTGGATCTGCAGCCACCCGGGCCAACCGCAGCAACTCCCCAAGCCTCCCGCCTAAGCCCGCTATTCAACCGCCTGCACCCCAGCCCAGAAACCCTCCTGCTCATCCTCTCCCTAGTCATCGGGGGAGTTACGGGTGCAGGCGTCGTCACCTTTCACTACCTCATCCACTTCATCCACAGCCTGATGCTGGAAGACTTCATGGGGGCGATCGCCTCGAAAGGCTCTTGGACGCTAGCCTGCATTCCCACCCTCGGCGGAGTCATCATCGGGCTGATGCGGTGGCGATTTCGGGACTTTGGCCCGAATATGTCTTCCTTAATTGCAGCCACCCGCGGCTTGCAAGAACTCTCCCCCCTCAAACCCATCACCAAAATGGTGGCAGCCTCAGTTTCCCTCGGCACCGGCGCCTCCCTCGGCCCGGAAGCCCCCAGCGTCGAAATCGGCGCCAACTTCGGAATGCTGCTGGCTCAAGTTTTGCAGCTCTCCCCAGAACGGCAGCGCTTGCTCCTGGGCGCCGGAGCCGCAGCAGGTTTATCCGCCGGGTTTAACTCTCCCATCGCCGGAGTGTTCTTTGCCTTAGAAGTCGTGCTCGGCAGCACCTTCGCCACTTCCTCAGTCAGCGTTGTCTTGCTCTCCGCCGTAGTTTCCGCGCTCATCGCTCAAATCTGCTTGGGAGCTCAGCCGGCCTTTTCTTTGCCAGTCTACGATGTCCGCAGCCCCCTAGAACTGCCTCTGTACATGGGATTGGGAATTTTAGCGAGCGGAGTGTCTCTAGCCTACACAGAAGCAATTCAATTAGCCGAGGGCTGTTTTCAAGGAAAAGTCCGAGGATTTGCTTGGCTCGGACGACTGCCCCGGCCGCTTCACCCGATCGTCGGCGGGGCCGCAGTCGGCTTAGTCGCCCTGCAATTGCCTCAAATTTTGGGTGTCGGCTACGAAACAGTCCAAGCAATGCTCCAAGATGTTAAATTTTCCTTGCCTTTGCTGTTGCTGCTGCTGTTTGTCAAACTGGCGATGACAGCAATCAGCCTCGGCAGTGGTTTAGTGGGCGGCATCTTCGCTCCGGCGATGTTTTTGGGAGCTTCCCTGGGTTCGGCTTACGGCCTGTTTTTGGAAATGCTGCCGGCAATGAGCGATCGAGTCGCTGGCCCTGCCGCCTACGCAATGGTGGGAATGGCAGCCGTCCTCGCCGGCAGCGCCAGAGCACCGCTGACAGCCATCCTGTTGATGTTTGAATTAACCCGCGATTATCGGATTGTCTTGCCTTTGATGGCAGCAGTCGGCTTGAGCGTTTGGCTGGTGGAGTGGGTCAACCGCCGATCGACAGCCCACAGCCTCAACCTTCAGCAAATGGGCGTAGATGTGGCTGTCAACGAGCCGATCAAAGCCAGGGAACAGTTGCAGGATTGGGAAGATGCTCTGGGCGATCGGATTGTCACAGAGTTGATTTCTTGCCAACTGCCGATCGATGACGAACACAGGGGCGATGAACCTGTGCTGGCGATCGCCAATGCACATTTGCCGGAAAATGTCAAACCATTGCCTGAAACAAAATCAGCCGTTTGACCGATCTCAAATCCCGTTGCTTCGGCACAAAACCGATAACCTTAAAGCTAAATCTGACAACTATGATATTTATCAACCCAAAAACCGATTACGCCTTCAAAAAAATCTTCGGTTCCTCAGAAAGCAAAGAGATTCTAATTAGCTTTCTCAACGCTTTAATTTATGAAGGAAATCCCACCATCGAAGACTTAGAAATTATCAACCCAAATCTGCCGCCCAAACTAGAAGGCTTAAAAGATACTTATCTGGATGTGAAAGCCAAACTAATCGACGGCACTTTAGTAATCATTGAAATGCAAGTGCTCAACGTCCAGTCTTTTGGCAAGCGAGTTTTGTACAATGCAGCAAAGACTTATGCTTTTCAATTGGAAGCAGCACAAGGCTATCGATTGCTGAAGCCAGTAATTGCTCTGACAATTACAGATTTTGAAATGTTTCCTAACAGCCCAGAATTTATTTCCCGATTTGTGTTCAAAGAAGTCAATAAAAACTTTATTTATCCCGAAAACGATCTGGATTTAGTGTTTGTAGAGTTGCCGAAGTTTACAAAAGGACAGGAGGAACTTGAAACTTTAGCAGACAAATGGATTTATTTTATGAAAAATGCCAGAAGTCTGACATCGGTTCCAGAAACAATGGATAGCATACCAGAAATACATGAAGCTTTTAATATTGCGAATCAAGCCAAGTTAAGCCGAGAGGAAGTGGAAGATTTGGACAGAAGAGAACAGTTTATTTATGACCAACAAGGAGCAATTCTTAAGGCTGTTCAGGAAGGAATAGAACAAGGCATAGAACAAGGCATAGAACAAGGCATAGAACAAGGCATAGAACAAGGCATAGAACAAGGCATAGAACAAGGACGAGAACAAGGAAAGCGAGAAGAAAAGCTGGCGATCGCCCGACAATTACTTTCACAGCTAGATAATGCCACGATCGCCCAAGTTACCGGCCTTAGCGTTGAGGATGTGCAGAATTTGCGGGGAGATTCTTAACCCTTCCTACGAGCATAATTTACTGTCCTGATTGAATTCCTACCCTACGGGCAAATTTTTAACCATGATATTTATCAACCCAAAAACCGATTACGCCTTCAAAAAAATCTTCGGTTCCTCAGAAAGCAAAGACATTCTAATTAGCTTTCTCAACGCCTTGATTTATGAAGGTCATCCCACAATTCAAGACTTAGAAATCATCAACCCGAATCTACCACCCAAACTAGAAGGCTTAAAAGATACTTATCTGGATGTGAAAGCCAAACTCAGCGACGGCACTTTAGTAATTATTGAAATGCAAGTGCTCAACGTCCAGTCTTTTGGGAAACGAGTTTTGTACAATGCAGCGAAGACTTACGCTTTTCAATTGGAAGCAGCACAAGGCTATCGATTGCTGAAGCCAGTAATTGCTCTGACAATTACAGATTTTGAAATGTTTCCTAACAGCCCAGAATTTATTTCCCGATTTGTGTTCAAAGAAGTCAATAAAAACTTTATTTATCCCGAAAACGATCTGGATTTAGTGTTTGTAGAGTTGCCGAAGTTTACAAAAGGACAGGAGGAACTTGAAACTTTAGCAGACAAATGGATTTATTTTATGAAAAATGCCAGAAGTCTGACATCGGTTCCAGAAACAATGGATAGCATACCAGAAATACATGAAGCTTTTAATATTGCGAATCAAGCCAAGTTAAGCCGAGAGGAAGTGGAAGATTTGGACAGAAGAGAACAGTTTATTTATGACCAACAAGGAGCAATTCTTAAGGCTGTTCAGGAAGGAATAGAACAAGGCATAGAACAAGGCATAGAACAAGGACGAGAAGAAGGAATGCGAGAAAAGGCGATCGCGATCGCCAGACAATTACTCTCACAGCTAGATAATGCCACGATCGCCCAAGTTACGGGGCTTAGCGTTGAGGATGTGCAGAATTTGCGATCAACCAATTCATAGTTTAAAGTGGGCAATCGTACCTTGATCCGATCGCCCAACCTCAACCCCTCGACATCGCAGACAGTGGCGCTACCCTCAAATCTGCTCTAAAATAATCAAAAATTATAAACAACAAGCCCAGAGGCGCTGAGGTGACTTCTAACGAGGGAACGGCAAACAGCAAAAGTCAGAAAATACCCGACAAAACCCCCTTGGGTTCTAGCTACTACGGCTTGTTAGGGCTGCATCCTTCCGCATCGCCGATCGAAATTCGGCGATCGTACCGGGAACTGAGCAAACTCTACCATCCCGATACCACCGAGCTGCCGCCCGCAGTCGCCACCGCCCAATTTCAGCAGCTCAACAACGCCTACGCCACCCTCAGCAACCCAGAACGTCGCCTCGCCTACGACCTCAAAATAGGCTATTCTCGCCTGAACGTGATTGGGCCACCCCCAGGCTTCAATACTCCGGTTTCGGGATCGGGCAAAAAAACTTACAACTCCGCTTACCTAGATCCCACGGATCGACCTCTTTCCCCCGGAGAAATGTTCGCCCTGTTTATCATGGGAGCTAGCTTAATCGGATGTTTGGTACTGGCGATCGCGATCAGCTTAATTCGCGGCAATTAAACCCTCAAATCCGACATCCCCAATCTAAAATCGGAAATCCCCAATCTAAAATCTCAAATCTAAAATCTAAAATCCCATGACTCTTCCTTCCGCTGACACTCCTTTGTACAACCATCCACTCCCAGAAATCGAGCAGTGGCTAAAAAGCCGCGGCTGCCAGCAAGATCGGCGAGAACTCCACTGCTGGCAGATCGATCGACCTACCTGGAAAGCAGAACTATCCCTCGATATCGACCAACTCACCATCCGGTACATCGATGCTGGAGCCGACGGCCAAGACATTCAGCGAGCATTCAAATACTCCCTCTCACGTCAGGACATTGAAGCGGCCGTTTTCTCCGGCCCCTAATTGGATTTTAGATTTGAGATTTGAGATTTTAGATTTGTCCTCCAATCTAAAATCTAAAATCGTTATGTTGAGCAGGAGATGACCTACTTGGAAACTAAAAAATCAACCAAAAAATCTAAAATCTAAAATCCCAAATCCAAAATCGTTAGACTTTGCCAAATCGGCGGCTGCGCTTCTGATAATCAGACAAAGCGCGGTGAAACTCCGATCGATCAAAATCCGGCCACAGCGTCTCAGTAATGTAAATTTCCGAATAAGCCATTTGCCATAGTAGAAAATTGCTCAACCGCATTTCCCCACTCGTCCGGATCAGCAAATCCGGGTCACAAACATCAGCAGTATACAAATAGCGTTTAAATAAAACCTCATCAATCTCCTCCGGCTGCAACTTGCCCTCTTTCACCTGAGTGGCGATCGCCCGACAAGCTTGTACAATCTCCTGACGCCCCCCGTAATTCGTCGCCACCGTAAACAAAATCCCCTGATTATGCTGAGTGGCCGTCACAGAACGCTCGATTTCCGCCTGCAAAGACTTCGGCAAAGCCTGCAAATTCCCCATAAATTGAATTTGCACGTCCTCGTCCACCATCTCCCGCAATTCTTGCCGCAACTTTCCCTCAAACAAACTCATTAAAAAATCCACCTCTCCGGCCGGCCGCCCCCAATTCTCCGTCGAAAAAGCATAGGCCGTTAAAGCTGGAATCCCCCAATCTTTGCAGCAGCGCAACAGTTCCTTCAGAGTGCTAGCTCCTCGGCGGTGTCCCGCAATCCGCGGCAACCCCCTCTTCTTAGCCCAGCGCCCGTTCCCGTCCATAATCACTGCTATGTGCTTAGGCAGTAGTTCCTGTTGCAGATCCTCCGGCAACTTTTCCAAGCAAATTCCTTGACTCATCTGTCTTCCCCCTTGGATACTCCCACTGTACCTGTACCCAGGTCAGTGGCGAGAGGAAAAGGGGGGCAAGGTTTATGCTGCATACGAATAACCATCCTTTCTGTGAACAATTGAACAATATTTGTGGCTAATTCCTGACACCAATTCTGAGGCAGAAATATTGAATGAACCACTGGTTCTTACGGCAACACGTCCAACGTATATACCAACTTTTTTACCAGAGGTCACAACCGCTTTGACGATATCTCCCGTTTGAAAACCTTTAATAAACTTAAGTCTGGGGACATAGCGAGATGGAAAGCCAAATTTGTCGGTACGGCACATTTGACGTATCCCGTGACCAGTTGCCTTGATCAATAGTGGCTTGTTTGTTAAAATCTTCAACGACTCGACCTTTCCAACACAAGCTGCATCTAGCCAATGAGTTTTAGCTAAATTTAATCGAGTGCGATTGAACTTAGTTAAACCGCCACTGCCTGTAGAAACAGGCAAGCCAGTTGTACAGAGTCGATTAAATAACGCCCAACGAGTAGAATTAACCACTGTTGCATCTTTCAAAGGACGTTTTGCTTGAGACAGAATCCGTTTCAAAATCTCTGGTTTTTTAGAGAGGAATTGCTCAATATTTTGAGTATCTTTCTTAATGTTGCATTTTTCGCAAGCAAGACAAAGATTAGAAATACGGTTAGATCCACCTTTAGCTTTGGGATGAATGTGTTCGACTTGTAGCGGTGTATTAATCACACCACAGTAAGCGCACTTCCTGCCCCATTTATTCAGCAAATATTCCCGGATCTCGTAGCCCCATAAAACGCCTTGCTGGTATTCAATCCCAGAAATCTCTGGGTTTTCTAATTGCTGGAGGTCGAATCGCACAAGCTCTTGAATAACAGACGAAATTGGCGCAAGCTTCATCAATCTAGTTACCCATGTTAGGGTTGTTTCGACGCGGTGTTGCAAGCTTGGTGCTAGCCAACCTTTAGGGCGAGTCCTGTTTAAGAATCTGGCCCGACGATAGCGGGTATGGCGATTTCTTCTACCTCTACGCAATGAACGACGAGACTCCAGACTGGCTTTGATAGCTTGACCTCGGTGTGTTAGTTCTGCACCAAAGATTACGTTTTCTCCTTGCACTAATGCAATTGGGCTGGCCTTGGAGCCAGGATCTAATTTAAGAGTAATTGGTTTTTGCGGTATAGTTACCTCTACTTTCAAAATTAGCGTAAATGGATACCTTTTGAAGACAGCAGCTTTGCCATTAGTTAGCAATTTACGTGCCAATCCTGGGCGGATTGGATTGAGCGGTCGTTTTTTGGTATCAAGTACAAAAACAAAATTAGACATTTAAGTCCTCCCTTACGGGGTAATGTTTGCTTCGTCAATGTTTAAGGTCGGTAACTATCTTAAAAGCACTGGCTTAACCCTTACACGTGTTTAACTTTTAAGTTCTAGAGCGGAAAACTAGCACGCATTTTCCGGTAGGTACTTCAACGCTTACCTTAAACGTAGTGGGCGAACCACTTAGAGTGGTCAACTAGGCTCTTTCTGTGCCCGCGCTGTCTCGGTACTCCGAGCAGCGCCGGGTGATTGACGGTTTCTCCCGATTACCCGACTAACGGCGCAGTATCCGTTTTAATAGCGTCACTCCCTTCAATCCTATCTGGCGTCCGAGATTGCCGATCGGAATTGGAGCCACAACTCTTTCTCCCTCGGAGGCGAACAGCTTTGCTTCCAGCAATTCCTTAAGTTTGTTGCTAGTCAAAGGTCGATTTAAAAGTCCCATCTGGGCTAAAGAAATAGAACCCGTTTCCTCGGACACCACCACGCACACGCAAGCTTGCACCCGTTCCGTAATCCCCATCGCCGCCCGGTGGCGCGTTCCCAACTGCCGCGACGCAGTGCGATCGGACAAAGGCAAAATTACCCCCGCCGACACGATCCGCGAACCTCGAATCAAAACAGCTCCGTCGTGCAGCAAAGTTTGCGGCTGAAAGATAGTCTGCAACAATTCTTTAGAAACTTCAGCATTTAGCTTTAATCCCGGCACAGAAAAATCCCGATCGTCGATCGGAGAATCTGTTTCTATAATTAGTAAAGCGCCCGTGCGGTTTTGCGAAAGTTCTTTTACTGCGTCCACAATTTCATCTATTACGCTGTCCGGTTCGGGAGTTGGTCGGCGATCGCGTCCAAACAATTGCCGAAATTCCCCCCGACCCAATTGTTCCAGAAATCGGCGAAACTCCGACTGCAATATTACCGCCATTGCCACAGCCGAACCAGTCACCAAGCTATTGAGCGCAACGTGCAACAGCCTCAATCCAGCCCAGTTGCTCACCGCCGCCGCCAGCATCAAAATAATAAATCCCCGTACCATCCACAGCGTTCTGCGCTCGCCAACAATGACGAGCACCAAATACGCAAGGGCAAAAACCAGTCCAATATCGATCCCTTGAATCAATAAGGACTGAACCAGGGCCAAGTCAAAGCCAGATTGTTGATTGTTCATGGTTCATCGAACGCTACCGCCTGTGAACCGCGAACCGTGATGCACTCGAACCCGTGAACCATGAACAGTTGTTATAAGGAATACTCTGAAAATCCCCGTGTTTTTAGACCGGGGAGTGTCAATCCAATCGCGTGACTGAACAAGGCAAAAGTTAAAAGTGAAAAGGCAATCATCACTAAGTAAACATGGATTGTCTTTCTTTTAACTTTTAACTTTTAACTTCTAACTTTTTACTTTTGAGCTCCGAGTCGTTCAGGAAGGCGGTCAAGCCTCAGCAAATCCTGGTAAGTTTCCCGCTGTATAATCGTGTTAACTTCCCCATTTCTCACTAAAACCGCTGCCGGTCGGGGTACT
This sequence comes from Microcoleus sp. B9-D4, assembly GCF_036705105.1. Classification (NCBI taxonomy): domain Bacteria; kingdom Bacillati; phylum Cyanobacteriota; class Cyanophyceae; order Oscillatoriales; family Microcoleaceae; genus Microcoleus; species Microcoleus sp. B9-D4. Next base: position 1,808 of record NZ_JAUBTS010000006.1, on the reverse strand, counting down.
CGGTTATAGTTAGAAGCCATACTGTAATTGTATGCCCCTGTGGCCGTAACCGCGAGGACATCTCCGGCCTGACACTCTGGCAATTTGGCATCTTTAATCAGAACATCCCCTGACTCGCAGTGTTTCCCAGCAATTGTCACTGTTTCCGTTAAGGGAGCAGACATTTTACCGGCTGCGAGGACTCGATAAACTGATTGATAGGTAATAGGACGCGGATTGTCGGACATCCCTCCATCCACAGCTAGATACGTCCGCATTTCCGGAATGACTTTTTGAGAGCCAACGGTGTAAGCTGTAACGCAAGCTGTACCGACGAGCGATCGACCCGGTTCGCATAGCAATTTCGGTAATGGCAATTTCTGCCGTTCGCAAGCTGCTACCACTGCAGAGCAAATTGTACGAGCCCAATCTTCAATGCTGGGAGGATCGTCCGCTTCAGTATAGCGAATGCCCAACCCGCCACCAATATTAATTTCTGTTGCTGGTAAACCATAACTCTGTGCTTTAGTCAAGGCCTGAACTATGACTTCGGCTAAATCGTCATGGGGTTGCAGTTCAAAAATCTGAGAGCCGATGTGAGCGTGCACTCCCACGCAAAATAACGACGATTGTTGGCTGATGAATTTAAATACTCGATCGAGCGAGTTGGGATCAAAGCCAAATTTACTATCGATTTGACCCGTCTGAATGTACTCGTGGGTGTGACACTCAATTCCAGGAGTAAACCGCACCATAACTCGTGTCGGCCCACCTGTGAGGCTGCTGACACCCGATTCTCCCAACTCTGCTAGAGTCTCTAAATCCCGCCAATTGTCGGCTACGGTAATGCAGCCGCTTTCGACAGCTAGCTGCAGTTCCTCGCGGGACTTGTTGTTACCGTGGAAGTAGATTTTGTCGGGACTGACGCCGGCTTGCAGTGCAGTGTAGATTTCTCCGGCGGATACGACATCTATGCCTAAACCTTCGTCCGCTGCGATCGCGCAAACTGCCAAACAACTCCAAGCTTTAGAAGCATAGAGCACTTGAGATTCGCCCGGATAGTAACGCTTAAAAGCATCCCGGTACTGGGTACAAGCCGCCCGCAACGTTTCTTCGTCTAAAATATACAACGGCGAGCCAAATTGCTCCACCAAAGCTGTCACCTCGCAGCCTCCGATTTCCAACCGATCGCTGCTGTTAACACTGGCTGTCAGCGGTAACAGTTCTTGATTGGGCGATCGAGTTTGCAGGGCTTGTTGAGACTCAGACAGATACTTAAGTCCCGATTCCACCCCGAAAGATTGAGTTGATACCATCGCGCAATAACTATCCTTACGGTCTTTCCCAGTGTACAATTGACGGCAAGCAATTGGGTCAGTTGCCCCCAGATTCATTCCGCAAGCAGGCTGACTGACTGAGACTCGATCGAACTGGAGCATCCTTGCAGTGAGTAATGATCAAATCTCAAATCTCAAATCTCAAATTTAAAATCGACTGTGCGTTTTCTACAAATTAAACATCTCGCTGCAGAACACCTCAACAGTGCAGTCGAACTCGATCGGCTTTGTTTTGGCGGAATTTGGGCGATCGAAGGCTACAGGCGCGAGTTAGACAGTCCTAACAGCGATTTATTAGGTCTTTGGACATGGGAGGGGGCGGGCACGGGGACACCGCCCCTACAGATTCGGGCGGGCACGGGGACACCGCCCCTACAGATTCGGGCGGGCACGGGGACACCGCCCCTACAGATTCGGGCGGGCACGGGGACACCGCCCCTACAGATTCGGGCGGGCACGGGGACACCGCCCCTACAGATTCGGGCGGGCACG
>NZ_JAUBTS010000005.1:71762-212033 GCF_036705105.1 Microcoleus sp. B9-D4 | reverse complement strand
ATGAAGGCGATGATGTAGCAAATTGTGGCGCTCAGGAGTGTAGGAATCATCAAGACTCCGAACCAACCGATGTAAATCCGGTTGTCGGTTGATGTTACCCACTCACAAAAGCGTTCCCAGACGTTGGCGCTTTCGCGCTGCTGTAAGGTTGTTGTCATTTGTTTATGATTGCTTTATTTGGTTTTCAATGTTCGTGACGGCTTTGTGTTCCGCCATGTAAATAAACATAAAGCTTTTATTTCAGTTTGTAAAGGCCTTCTCAGCACAGTTTTTATTATAAATGTCATAAGCTGCGCTGATAATAAGCCAGAATGCTTGCTGTATGGGGTTTTAAAAAGCAGAGTGCGGAATTTGTGGACGATCGCCCACTAATGAAGAATACTCATAATCTACCTGGACAACGAGATTCCCGACTTGTCTCAGTGTTAAGATAGATGAAGGGTTGCGATCGCCAACCGCAAAACTCGCACTGCACAGATATATGTTGTTGCGTAAGTCCGATCGATAAAAATCCCAAGGAATGTCCCGCACCGTCACCTACAGCCCTGCTTATACTCTGGTTCCCACTTACGAGTGTTTTAACCGCTGCACCTATTGCAATTTTCGGGCAGAACCCCTGCAAAGTCCTTGGCTAACAATCGCAGAAGCCGAAAAACAGCTCAACTTGCTGCAAACTCAAGGTGTAATTGAAATTCTCATCCTCAGCGGCGAGGTACATCCTCACAGTCAACGGCGAAAAGCTTGGTTGCAGCGGATTTACGATTTGTGCGAACTGGCACTTGCTCTGGGATTTTTGCCGCATACTAATGTGGGGCCGCTCAGCTTTGAGGAGATGGCACTGTTAAAAGAGGTAAATGTATCAATGGGGCTGATGCTAGAACAGCTTGCCCCAGATTTGTTAAAAACGGTTCACCGACACGCACCAAGTAAAGTGCCGGCGTTGCGGCTGCAACAGTTAGAATGGGCTGGGGAATTGAAGATTCCGTTTACAACTGGTTTGCTGCTGGGAATTGGGGAAAGTGAGGGCGATTGGATTGAGACGCTGGAGGCGATCGCCCGCATTCATTCGCGTTACAATCACATTCAAGAAGTTATCCTCCAGCCTCACAGTCCGGGAAATCAACAAATTTGGGACGGTGAAGTTTTTGATGCTACAAAAATGCCGGAAGTAATTGCGATCGCCCGCAGCATCTTACCTGATGAAATTGCCCTACAAATTCCCCCCAATTTAGTTGCACAGCCCGACATATTACTTGCTTGTTTAGAAGCAGGTGCTAGAGATTTAGGAGGAATCGGGCCGCGGGATGAAGTTAATCCCGATTATCCTCACCTGCAACACCTAACTTTAACAGAAATTTTAGCAGCATCGGGATGGCAACTTGTGCAGCGTTTGCCTGTTTATCCTCAGTACGATAAGTGGCTGCCCCAGACATTGCAAACTGCTGTTAAACAATGGAGAGTCAATCGATTTTAGATTTTAGATTTTAGATTTTAGATTGAAGAATTGAGCCTACTGATAAATCCGGGGGCTTGTGACCAAATTGCTTGATATTTAGTCATTAATTATGGGTAAAGGGTAATTGGTAGTAACCTTCTTTAAATTGCTGCTATAGAGATTTTAAATCAAAGAACCGCCACCATCAATCCAGACTTCAGTACCTGTAATGAAGCTGGAGGAATGTGATACCAGAAATAACACTAACTGGGCGACTTCTTCGCTAGAACCTGCCGTATTATCCGTCAAAGGAATCATGTCTTGAATGGAATCAGGCGCGACTGGAATGCGATCGAGATGGCGCTTAACAGTGCTTTCCTCAATGGCAGTCAGCACCCCGCCCGGACAGATCACATTGACTCTAATTTGGCAGGCTGCGAGTTCTAGCGCCAGCATTTTTGCAAAGGCTACTTGGGCAGCTTTTGAACAAGCGTAGGCCGTTGCACCAACTTTCCTGAAACTTCTGGTGCCATTAATTGATGATGTAATTACAATTGAACCTCCTTGTTTTTTCAGATGAGGAACAGCATACTTAACAGTCAAAAATGTTCCTCTGAGGTTTGTGTTAATTGTCCGATCCCACTCATCGGGTTCTATCTCCTCTATCGGCGACCATACACCGTTAATACCCGCATTTGCAAACACAATATCAATTCTTTGATATTTGTCAAAAATTGTTTGAAACGCTTGTTGCATTTGTTCAGAATCCCCAACATCTGCGGCAATAGCCAGCCCGCAGCCTCCTTCATTGACCAACTGGCGGACGGTTTCTTGCCCCGTTTCCAAAATGTGATCGATAATAGCAACTTTTGCGCCTTCCTTGGCCATTAAAATTGCTGCTGCATGACCAATTCCCGACCCACCGCCGGTAATAACTGCAACTTTTTCTGAAAGTTTCATATTTTTTTAGATAAATATTTTTTTGCGCGATCGCATAGCATAAAAATAATACTCGATAGAGGACTTTAGTCCTCACTACAAACAACTTTCCGTCATCTAAATCATGAAATTAAAAAGTGGTTTAATGTACTAATTATAGCGGTAAGGTGTGCACTGCACACCCTACTTTAGGCAGAGGAGTACCTCAATTTTAATGCTGTTCTTACGGCTGTGGGACCCAGACCGAAACAGAACCGGCGTTACACCGAAAATCAGCCCAACCATCGTCATTAGTTGTGATTGGTTCTTGGATGTGTTCGGTGATGTCAATATAAGTTCGATTCGGTTGTCCGACTTCCATAAACTTAGTGCCATCGCCTCCGTTACTGAGTACCACAGCCATGCCGCCCGGATGTTCTTCATCTCCAAGTCGCGTCCAGCCAATAGTGTTGGCGTGGTCGAAGTAATCGTACTGATTGCCGTAGGAATAGGTTTGGCGCGCTAACAAGAATTTATCGAGAATAAATTGATGCTTGTCTAACCAAATCTCGTATTCGTTGCCATCATTTGCTGTGTCTTTATAGTTAGCGCCGTAATAGTCCGGGTAAAAAATGCACGGATATCCTTCGCGCCGGAGCAAGATTAAAGCGTAGGCAAGAGGTTTAAACCAAGCTTCGACAACTGATTCTAAGGATTGCAAGGGTTGCGAATCGTGGTTGTCAACCAAGGTAACGGCGAGGGTTGGTTGCTGTTGGACGAGGGTGTTATCAAAAATTGTTCGCAAGTCGTAGCTATTGCCGGCTTTGCTAGCAGCGTGGAAGTTGTAGTGGAGGGGTGCGTCAAATAAGGAGACTTTACCATCCGTTGCTTGGATGAAGTAGTGCAAAGCTTCCACTTCGTAAGACCAATATTCGCCGACGGCAAATAGGTCGCGTTTGACATAGTTACGAACGTGTTCCAACCATTCTTGGAAAAATTCTGCTGCTACGTGTTTGACAGCATCGAAGCGAAAGCCGTCAACGTTTGTTGTATCGACATACCACTCACCCCAATATTTTAATTCGCCGGTGACTTCTGGGTTGTCCATATCTAAATCGCAACCCATCAGGTAGTCGAAATTACCTTTTTCTAAGTCTACTCCTTGATCGAATTCTTTGCCTTTTAGCAGGTAAACGGCATGGGTTTCTGTGTTGTAAACGTTGTAATCAATGGCGTCAAAATGCCACCAATGCCACTCCATGCTGGAATATTTTTTGTCGCGGCCTGGGAAGGTAAAATGCGTCCAAGCTTTGATTTTTTGATATTCGCCTACGGTGTCATTCCGGTTGTCGGGATTGAAGGGTGTGGCTTCGGCTTCTTCTTCTGCATCGGCACCTAATTTGTGGTTGAAGACAACATCGGCATAAATCCGAATTCCTGCATCTTGGGCAGCTTTAATCGCGGCCAAATACTCATCTTTTGTGCCGTATTTCGTGCGTACCGACCCTTTTTGGTCGAACTCGCCTAAATCGAATAAGTCGTAGACGCCGTAACCTACATCCATACCGCCGCCAGTTCCTTTATAGGCGGGTGGCAACCAAAGGGATGTAACGCCTATTTTGGCTAAATCTTTTGCAGATTTCGCTAGCTGATTCCACAGGCTGCCGTCGTCGGGGCTGTACCAGTGGAAATACTGCATCATGACGCCATTTAGTTCAGACATATATTTAGTTTTTCCTGTTTTGTTAAATTGCGATCGACATTTATGTTCGTAGCTCGCTAGTTTACGTATGTCTGCAATCTATGGTTAATAAATATCATAAAAGATGGGGCTGCTAAAAACAATCTATCTGTTGATGTATTGACAACAGAATGTAAATTTGATAGTAATTATTTTAGGCAGACTAAAAAATATTAAGTTAGTGGCGATTTTGCAGCAACTCGCTCAACTCTGGTGTTCCAAGTACCGTCGATCGCCAATTCAAGCAATCTAAATCCCGCCGGGATTTCGTCAACTATAATCGGATGGCTTTTGGGTAAAAGTTGGATGCAGGTGCTGGGTGTCCCCAAGTAGGTAACTGACCCCCGCTGTTGTTGAAATTCTTGGTGAATGTGGCCACAAAGAACGATTTTGATTTGAGGGTATCGATCGACAATTGCCAAAAATTCATCGGCATTGTGCAGCATCATTCCATCCATTATTTCAGAGTCGATCGGCAGCGGATGATGGTGCAAGGCAATAATAACAGGTCGATCGCCCGTTTGTTGCAGTTGAGAGTCGAGCCAATGCAAGCTTTCTGGGGAAAGCCGCCCGCCGTCGCATCCGGCTTCCACACTCGAAAGCAATAGAAATTGCCAGTTTCCTAGTTTCCATGATTTTTCTGGAGAAAGAGGCGACTGATTTAAGATTTCTGCCATGACTGGGATGTTGTCGTGGTTCCCAGGTATCCAGTAGGCGGGAATTCCTAGGGGGGCGATGAGGGAGACGAGGCGCTGGTAGGATTCTGGTGTTTCGTCTTGGGACAAGTCGCCTGTGAGTAGGAGTAAGTCGGGCGGCGGCTGTATCTGTTGCACGCGATCGAGAACTGCTTGGAGGGTGCGGGTTGTTGAGAGGCCTTTCCATTCTCGATCGATCTCTGCAAACAAGTGAGTGTCGGTGATTTGGGCGACGAGAAGGGGAAAAACTGGTGTCATGGCTGGTGTTGCGGGTCGTTGCTATAGTTCTAGAGTACCTTCCCACAAGGGTTTTGGGGATATGGAAAGGGCGATTCCCTACCCTTGGGGAACCCAGGCGCGATCGGGATAGCTGCGCTTTACGAAAATTTTGACAGGTATGTTAAAATTTTCGAGATTTGGTGTACTATAAGAAAACGTCAAATTTCAGACGTGACGGCGGCATAGCCAAGTGGTAAGGCAGAGGTCTGCAAAACCTCCACCCCCAGTTCAAATCTGGGTGCCGCCTTTTTTAATTTTTGTTAGATGTGGCTAAAATGCCGTTTGGGCGATCGAGAAGGTTAACAGGATATAGGGAGAGTGCTCAAGTCCACTGGGAAAATCTTCTTGAGTTCTAGCTTTATAACAGCAAATAAAGATGACCCAAGAATCTGAGTCGAAAACCAGAAAACAGAGAATTAATACTAAGCTAAAGTCACTCAATTGGCAGATTGTCAAATATCGAGATGGGTTGGATACTTCCGCGCTGCAATGCCATGCAGTTGAGGAATATCCTACAGCCAATGGCCCGGCTGATTATGCCTTGTTTGTCAAAGGACGGCTTTTGGGTGTTGTTGAAGCCAAAAAAGTAGCGGTTGGCGCACAAAATGTCTTGGAACAAGCAAAGCGCTACTCGCGGGGGGTGTTTAATGGGATTGGGAATTGGCGAGGCTACCGAGTGCCTTTTCTCTACTCTACGAATGGCGAAAATATTTATTCTCTGGATGTTAGAGGCCACCTGAATATCTTTCGGGAAATTGCCAGTTTTCATACAGCGGATGCCTTAACGGAAATGTTTGATCATGACCAAGCTGCCAGCTATACTCGGTTGCAGAATACTCCGATTAAGCAAATTGAGAGGCTTCGCCCCTACCAGGAAAAGGCGATCGCGGCCACAGAATCAGCGATCGTCAAAGGCAAACGAGCGATGCTGGTGGCTATGGCGACGGGAACCGGCAAAACCTTTCTCACAGTTGCTCAAATTTATCGGTTGCTAGAGGCGAAGGTAGCCAAGCGGATTCTGTTTTTAGTCGATCGCAGGGCATTAGCAGCACAGGCGATCGCGATCACAAGACATTTCCTCATAGAACGCCGCAAACACTAACTCTATTCCCAGCACAAACTGTATCCTCTCCCGTTTGGAGGCGAAATGATAACTCCGTCCATCAATCGCAATAATGCAATTTTTCTCTTCTATCTCGCTCAACCATTTCGTCAGATGATTTATGTTTATATACAAGCAAAAACAAGCTAAAGCTAGAGTTGTCAAGTAATATAAAAATCTTTTTCCTCATCACTTGTAAACAAGGTTTTATTTAAATAGTGACACTCACCTTTCACATAATAAATTGAGCAAAATTTATTATCATTCATTAAAGTTTTCCATCTTTTCCAATAGATATGTCTGACAATAAAAGCTACAAAAGCATGTGGCGTTAGAAGATACTTACTTGGAATCCTTATTTCATTTTGAAAACCTAAGTGTAGATGTGAAGTAGAATGAACAGGTGGATCATGAAGGCTTTCATCATAATCATATCTTACTGGTGTTACAGCATTTTTTAACTTAGCTTCATCTATAACTTGCTCGTAATCTTGGCGGAATTCTTCTCCGCAATCTATATAAAATAAATTATTTTCATATAGAAACTCTTCGTAAGTTGGAAATTTAGAAGGTACTTCGTAATAGGCATATCTATACTTTACTTCATTATTTAAATAACTTTCGCAAGAGAATTGAAAAAAAGAATAATCTTCGAGTAAGATATCATAATCTTTGTTAATTATAGCCACTTGATATAAATTACGATAATCCCCACCTTGAGAAGCTTGAAAGAAATCACTTGAGAATTTTGAAGGTTTAAACATTACCGCCTTAGTATAGTTTTCAGTGTAGAACAAATTGCAAGCTCTCAATATCTTTTTTGCTTTTTTAAACCCCTCTTCCATGATTGCTAAATTCATTTCTTTCCTTCCAACTTCATTAAATGCAGCAGTTCTTCAGGGGAAATATTTTTTCTCTCGGCTTCATTAAAAAGTTCCTGAATTTTCTCTCGTAAAGGTGCTTTTGCTACATTGACATCAGCCAAATCTCTTTGGAAAACATTCATTTCTTCAATATTTGGATATATAAACTCAAGGTTGGGCATTTTACTTAAAGCTGCTCTAATTTCTTTAAATAAAATTTCAGCATACTCGTTTGCGCCTGTCACAACTAACCAAGCTTTTGCACGAGTAAATGCAGTAAATAATTTATTCCTAGCAATTATTGAATCTTTTTCATAAACAAATGTATCTACTCCAATTACATAAACTATAGCCGCTTCATTACCTTTAGCCCTATAAACTGTAGATAGAGTTACACATCCTTCCACAAAAAAGTCTGTTGCATAAATATCTGCAAGAACATTATTTGATTTAATATCTATTTCCCTTAAATTTTCACTAATCCTAGTAAAATATTTTCTGGCATATTTATCATCTATACAAACAACAAGAATGTCTTCTGGATTAAGTTTTTCATTCTCAATATCATTTTGTATAGAATTACAAACCCAACTTACTTCATCAGTCATATCAGAAGCCGTGTAAGATCTAATAAGTTCCTCGGGTTTTTGCTTCTCTGATATAGTTAAAGGGCTATTATTGAGTGGTCTCTGGATGATCATGTGAGATCCTTCTTTACAATCACCTTGAATAACTTCGTATCCAAGATCACTCCAATGGTCTTTGTTTTCCAGCATCTGTATAATTTTGGAATTATAAATCCCGAAGCCTATTGCATGTGCAAGAACTAGAATTTCTCGTGAGCTACGATAACACTTGGCTAGAACTATATCGTTATCTATCTGGGGATATTGCTTTTGCAACTTAGCTAAATCAATTCCTTTGTACTTATATTTTTCATTTTTAAATGTCTCTACAGTGGACTGGATTTTGACATTTAAAATATTTTGGAGTTCATCATAACCCCACACGAGGCAGTCATTACTTACAATTTGACGACATAATTGATAGAAAGAAGGCTTAAAGTCTTGTGCTTCGTCCATGAGGACATAATCATAAACTTTGTCTAATCTCCCATTTTTTTTAGCAAGTAAATCTTGGCAAACAAAGTCAAAAGGATCGACTGACCGATTTCTAGCTTCTTGAAAACTTATAGGCTGAACATTATTCTGACTGCACATTTGATAGTATACACCCTTTACTGAACTGCCTCCCCAACCATGCAAGATGTGTACTTTTTTCCAGTCTGGATCGCTATCTTCATGCTGTCTGTAAAATCTTGTGATTAAACGTTTAATGTAGCTATACAAACTTTTAGTATTAAAAGTATATAAAATAATCGCATCTGGATTACGTAGATGAATTAATGCCGCTTTCATTGTTAATACAATTGTCTTTCCTGATCCAGCAAGTCCTCTAATTCTTTGAGGACCTTCCAATTGAGTTAAAGCTGCATACTTCTGTTTCTTATCAAAATTAGCTATTTCTTGTTCTAAAGCACTTAAGATTCCGCCCTTAGTATTTGATTGATTTTCTAATATATACCGTTCCTTAGGCTTGATAATACCTTTAGAACCCTCAAGAACAGCAATAATTTCATTTAATATTTCCTCTGAAATAGCTGATTCATTATTAACTTGATTTAAAGATGTAGTAATTTGTGAATCATTAATTATTAATTCATTTTCTAAATCCAAATACTGAGAATCAATATTAGGTGCATATATGGCTGCATTAATGTCAATCAAAAGACTGCTACGATCTTTTCTAATATTTTTATTCTTTATTAATTTGGAAAATATAAAGCTGTATATTTGAGATAATTCATCATCAATATATTTAATATTTTCGAGTTTTAATTCTCGTGATGCTCTGTTGTTACACTGAAATATAAAGATTCCATGATATGGGCATATTAGCATCAAGCTAGGAGATTGAACATCTTCATCAATATTCTTAAAGATAGGAAAATTATAGTAAAGCACTGAGTTAGTTATGCCCAGCTTTTGTTCGTGTTCTTCTAAGAATCTAACCAACTGGTTAGAAGCTTGATCATCATAAAAGCCTTGAGAGAGAATATTTTTTTGCATTCTAAAGTGTCTCCGTTTGAGAAAACTTACAGCAGTTTCTGGATTATTATACTCGACTTTTGATACTAAAAGCTGTTTATAAACAAAGATTACAGCGGTTCCCGCTTTTGTGACGTACAGTAGCAATTAGCAAACCAATTTATTACAAACCACTACAAAATATTTAGTGTACCGCATAAAAGCGGAAACATCTGTAACAGTTTGAAACTCTTATCTAGCAAAGGGTTCAAAGAATAACAACAGCGTACTCACACTGAGGGATGTAGAGAATGAACGATAGGAGGGATCACATCTTCCCCCCTTTTGGCAGCACTCCTCAAACTGGCTTTAGCTCCAAACTGCGCCACAAGTACCACGAAGCAACACTGCGTAACATAGCGTGCCGTAGGGCAAGAGCTACCACTTGGGAACTTGGCGCATCAAAGCCCAAATTAATCCCTACAATGCAGCGAGAATAGGTATCAATCACCGTTGTTAACCAGGGACGACCTAAAAGCTGACCATCTCGATCTACCAACAACACATCTGCACGGGTATGGTCACATTGCCAAACATGGTTGCTATACTCCACTGATAAGTCTTTGCCATCACGAGTTTTAACCGATAGCCGCGATCCTCGCCATCCTCTACTCCTGACACTTTGCTTTTGCTCTTGCTGCTCAACAATTGGTTGCAGAACGCGATATACCGTTCTGTAACTGGGGTAATCTTCTTGACCTAATTCTTGCGCCCTTGCCTGAACACGAATCGCTACTTGGGCAGGGGTAATGCGTTTACTACCTTTATTGCCCTCCTTGTAGGTTTTAAGGATGAAGTCTTGCCAGTCAGGGGCGATGCGATGCTTTCCTTTATCGGCGCGTTGATCGTGGTTAAGAGCGGCTAATCCTTCTTGCTCCCACTTAGCAACCAACCGTCGCACCGTTCGCACTGATACGCCCAGCTTTTGGGCTGCTTCTCCTTGCCTTTGCCCATAGGTGCGGCGATCACACGGTTCCATAAGGCTCTGAATTACCTCCTGCTTAAGCTTTGCTTCATCTGAGAGTTCAGTCACTATTTCCTGAACTTCAACAGGGCTAGCTGTTTCATCTGAGGAAGGGATCAGCATTTATACCTCCAAGCAATTGCTGCATAACGATAGGTACATAAATGTTTGATTAAAACATTTATGTATTATAAGACAAAAGGACAATAATGTGTCAATCCTTAAAAAACTCGTAAAAATAGCCGTTTTCAAGAAAAGACACATAATTTGTCAATTATAGAAGAGCGGACAACTAATTTGTCAAAAGTCTCCCGTCGTCAAAGAAAGGTATTAAAATAGCTTAAAGCCTTATTCTATAAGGATTGTGAAGCGGTCAAAGCTAGTGGTCAATAATTTGGCAAGTGGACAAATAATTTGACACTCGACAAAGAGATACTCTATAGGGATTGATAAAATAAATCCAACCTTGACGCGGTTTTTGTCCAGCCACTCGCTCACCCCAATTCACTCATTAACTTTTCTCTTTCTTTGGAGAGATTAAGTCTCACCTGTTCCTCTGGTTCGTGGCTATATTTAACCTCAAGCATGGGAGCAGTGCTATAGACATATTCTAGTAACTGATTCAGTTTATCCTCTCCGGCACCGGCCCATTCTCTCCTGATGTTGTCAAGCATGAGCTTCAGACCTAAAGGTAACTTTAAATCATCCACATTACCAGCTCCCTCACCAAGTCTGATGAATATACTGTCTCCCTGAGATTCTTGAACAATCTCTTTGCCATTCATTTGATTTAAAACAGCCTCTATGCCTTCATTCTAAGGCCCAAAGTAATAATAACGCCAATCTAAATCAGTAAGCTGCTTGTCTGTCCATTTGACCGCATAAAGATCGGCCAAATACAAAAACTTGATTAACTGCGTTTTTGTAATATAGCCTTTTGTTGCGTACACAAAGTATTTGATCAGATTTTCTAGCATGGCTTTCCTTCTTCGGATTTCAAAAATCTCCCTAATTAATCTTATAATTTGTTCGCTCAATTTAACTTTAGTCTATTATATCATCCAAAGGAAAGCTTGGCTCTTAAACCACTAAAAAAATATCACAATTTAATTGCTAATCACTAATCGCCCCAAAGCAATTAGTGATTAGCAATCTTAGCCAAATTATCACATTTTGCTGATAATTCTCTGCACGATTTCCACGCCTGTTACCGCTTGCCAGCCAAACAGCCCCAAGAGCACAACATTCAGAAAGATGTGAGCGTTTCTCGCCCAATCATTGCCTTTTTGCATCAAAGGAGTCAGCGAGGCGGCGATCGCAATTATTGCCATCATTCCCAACCCTGCTAGCAAGTGCGGGCCGACAAATAGCTTGCCGTTATTGATGTAGGTGACAGCCATTCCCACGATCGCCACCGTAACCATCAATGCTAACAGCAAAGAACCCATCTGGTGGTGCTTGACGTTAAATTTGCCCTTAATTAACTCTTTTTTGAGTTCGCCTTCGGCACTTCTGGTACGTCGGATTTGAAGGCCGAGATACAAAGCATAAAATGAGATGGCCAGCAGTACCCACATTAAAACTGGGTGGATGAATTGGCTCCAAACTTTCACTGACTGAGGAATTTCGAGATTCATAGTGTTCTGAGGATTAGCAAACATACTTCATAAAACTTAGCATACCAGTCAGGCCGTCTCGTGCGACGGTAAAAATATACGGTATGAGAGACTATTATGCCTGCCACTAAACAAGACGCTGTATTGATTCAAGCCGCCAAGACTGGCAACATTATTCACGTCCAAGCTTTACTCGCTAAGAATGTTAACGCTAACGCCAAAGACTCTGAGGGGACGACGGCTTTGATGTTTGCTGCCCAAAAAGGCTATACAGAAATCGTGCGTATTCTACTAAACAATGACGCTAATGTCAACCATGTGAGCAGGCGTTTTGGCTTGACGGCTTTAATGCTGGCGGCGGCTCACAAACAGGCTGACTCTGTGCGGCTGTTGCTGGCTGCGGGTGCTGATGTTAATGCTAAAAATGATGATGGAAGTACGGCTTTGATGGCTGCTTCTCTGAAAGGTGATATCAATGTTATCCGGCTTTTACTTGATGCTAATGCTGATGTAAATGTACAAGATAAAGATGGAGATTCAGCTCTGAAAATAGCTGCTTTATCGGGTCACGAAGCTGTTGTCAAAGCTTTGGTGGATGCGGGTGCTGTTGCTGACAATTCTATGCTGTTTTTAGCTGTCCGTCAAGGAAGCGCTGAAATTGTGCGAATTTTGCTCAATTGTGGGGCGGATGCTAATGTTAAAAATCTAGAGAGCAAAACTGCTTTGATGCTGGCTGCGACGGCGGGAAATTTGGCTGTTGTCGAGGCGCTGTTGGCTGCTGGTGCTGATGTCGAAATTCGCGACAAAAACGGCGAAACTGCTTTAACTTTGGCTGCCGATTCCGGCAATACTGATGTGGTGCAAACTTTGCTTGGTGCAGGTGCTGATGCGAATGTGAAAAATGGAGATGGGGGCACGGCTTTGATGGCCGCGGCTGCTGGAGGAAATGCGCCGATCGCCCATATCTTACTCGATGCTGGCGCGGATATCAACGCTAAGGATAAAGATGATGAAACTGCTTTGAATTTTGCCGTGGTTGAAGGGTGCGAAGATGTGGTGGAATTGCTCTTAAACCGAGGTGCTAGTGTCGGTTCGAGAAATCGGTTGGGCGATACGCCTTTACTCGTGGCGGCTGTTCACGGCCATAGTGCGATCGTATCGGCTTTGCTGCAAAAAGTAAACTCAAATCGGGATGAATTTCTGAATGCGAAAAACTTTGGGGAGACGGCTTTGACGCTGGCTGCTTTTCACGGACATACCGAGACGGTGAAGGCTTTGCTTGACGGCGGTGCTGATCCGAATATCCCGGCGGATTTGGGGAAAACGGCTTTAATGAAGGCGTGCGATCGCGGTTATATTGCGATCGTCCAATTATTAATCGAAAAAGGTGCCGATGTCAACTTGCTGGATGATTCGGGCGCAACAGCTTTAATGTGGGCAGCACATCGGGGTTATCCTGATGCAGTAAAGATTTTAATTGATGCTGGTTCAGAACTCAACCACAAAAATCCGGGAAATTATACAGCTTTAATGTTGGCTGAGTTTAAGGGTTATTCTAATGTGGTAAAATTGCTCAAAAGTGCTGGAGCACTGGAGTAAGAATGAAATAGTTTTGAGTAACGTAATTCTGTCATTCTGAGGGTAGGCTTTGGGAAGTGAAGAATCTCAGATATCGGGACTTACGCATTGTAACGGTGTGGCAAGAATTTGAGATTCTTCGCTTCACTCAGAATGACAAAATTAGGTGATTAGTGCGTCCCGGACAATGAATTATATCATGTCCGATCGATTAACCATAATATCCCGGTCGGGGCGGGTTTTTGAGATTGTCAATTATTGGCGATTATGGTTGGTGGAACCCGCCCCTACAAAAATCGCGGTAGCTCGACCCGACATGATATTAACCTCAATTTGCTTTACGTACCCAGCCGTTAATAGTAAAGCGGCTATCAGCAAAAGCTTTTGAGGGACAACTAACTCGCAAAACTTCGTGCATATAGCGACTCAGAAAAAATACGATGCTATTATTGCGAGGTTCAACAGTTCTGAATGTCTTGTCTGCAACATAGAAATTGTTCTCGATTTTGCTGTCATAAATCTGCAATTCGCCACCTGAAAAAGCCTTGGGTTCTCGATAGAAATAGTAAACGTAAGTAAAAAATCTGGTGGCGGTATCTGGAGAGCCACTATCGTTGTGAAGTTTGTAAAAGTTGTTGTCATTGTGCATGGTTAACTGAGCTTCTATTTCACCAAGCGGAAATGAGGGAATATTTAATTTTTGCAGCACGTCGGGGAGAATTGCTTTGATGCGATTAACCATCAGTTCGGAAAATTCGGGGAACGAGTGGAGTACCATCGAACGGCGGTAATCTTCGGCATTGGTTGAGGTGCTGGTAGTCACAAATTGTGATTCTTTTGCTAAGACATATTTAAGGAGTTTGTTCTTTTCGGCAGGGGTCAAAAAGTTGTCTATTTGGGCGTAGCGAGATATTAAGTCGTCATTTACAGGCGGCGCAGGGGCGGGAATTTCGGCGGGAATTTCGGCGGGAATTTCTACAGGAGTTGCAGGCTGCTGCGGTTGCAGTTGCTGCAAGTAAATTGGGGGTTCTGTGACTAATCCGACTAGGTGTTCGCCGGGAAAAAAAAGGGTGGAACGCCCGTCGTCTATGGGGATTTGAAATAAGGGCGAAAAACTGAGTGTTTGTTGGGTGCGATCGACTAATGTTTTGATCAGGCTGTGCAATAGTGGTGTATCAGATTTGAGGGTGACGGTGCATTGATGTCCCCCGGTGAGCAGGATTTTGACTTTTATGTCTTGGGGTTTAATTTGCGGTTGAATTGTGCTAGTCATAGCCGTTAGTTATAGAAGAAGGAAAATTTTTTTAGGGCGGGCTAGAAGCCCAACCCCTACTCCCGACAATAGAACTGGAATTGACTCTTTTCTTTGTGAAACAGGCAGGTAAGCCTGTTTGTGGCGGGCTTGCTTCCCACCCCACAATAGAATTAACTCTTTGTGGAACAGGCATCTTGCCTGTTCATAATAGAGGTGTAAAATGTCATTGCTACGAACTTAATTAATGCAAGAAGTGGCGGATGTCGGTGAAAACCATTGTGATTCCGAGTTGGTTGGCGGCTTCAATGGAATCTCGATCGCGCATACTTCCTCCCGGTTGGACGATCGCAATTATTCCAGCCTCAGCCGCAGTTTTGACTGAATCGTCGAAGGGGAAGAAACCATCGCTTGCCAAAATCGCTCCTTTGCTCTTTTCTCCTGCTTGTTCCAATGCTAGTTTAACCGAACCCACGCGATTCATTTGTCCGGCGCCGACACCGATTGTAGTGCGATCGCGCGTCACAACGATCGCATTGGATTTGACGTGTTTCGCTACTTTCCAAGCAAACAGCAATTCTTCCAACTCTCCCGCAGTCGGCTGTTTCTCAGTAACTGCGCGCCATTTGCTAGTTTCTTCTACTACATTATCTGAGTTTTGCACCAGCAAACCGCCTGCAATAATTTTAACTGTTTGTGGCGGCCCTTGAGTCAAATCTGGCAAAATTAATACTCGAACTTTCGCCTTTTTCTTGATAATTTCTTCGGCTTCTGGTTCGCACCCCGGCGCGACGATACATTCTAAAAATGTTTGAGTTAACGCCGTTGCGGTAGCAGCATCAATCGGGCGGTTGAGGGCAACAATTCCGCCGAAAGCTGAGACTGAATCGGTGTCGAAGGCTTTTTGATACGCTTCAGAAATAGTTGTTCCCAAGGCTGTGCCACAAGGATTTGTATGCTTCAGAATAGCGGCGGCGGGTGTGTCCGGGAATTCTACGATCAGCCGCCTTGCTGCTTCTAAATCTACTAAATTATTGTAGCTTAATTCTTTGCCTTGCAGGATGGTGCTAGTCGTCCAGCCTGTCGGTGTAGTTCCGCTTTGATACCAGGTGGCGGCTTGATGGGGATTTTCGCCGTAGCGGAGAGTTTGCAACTCTTTTCCTGATAAATTAAACTGCTCTGGTAGCGAATATTTTTCAGCGGATTGGCTGCTGCTGAGATAAGTTGCGATCGCGCGATCGTAGTTTGCTGTATGTTTGAAGGTTTCCAGCGCGCATTTTTGCCTAAACTCTAAGGATGCTTCACCGCCATTTTCCCGCAGTTCTTTTAAATAAGTATTGTACTGTTCTGGGTCGCACAAAACTGTCAAATGAGCGTGGTTTTTGGCGGAAGCTCTCAACATTGCTGGGCCGCCGATATCTATCTGCTCAATTGCGTCTGCTAGAGTAACTCCTGGTTTAGAAATTGTCTCTTCAAATGGATACAGATTCACTACAACTAGATCGATCGCCCGAATTTGATTTGCTGTTAAATCTGCGAGGTCTTCCGGTACATCGCGCCGTGCTAAAATGCCACCGTGGATTCGTGGGTGAAGTGTTTTGACTCGCCCTCCCAAAATTTCTGGAGAACCAGTATATTCCGCAACTTTGGTGACTGGGATGCCTGCTTCTTTGAGGGCCGTTGCTGTCCCGCCACTACTAATTATGTCAAATTCAAATTCTTCTACTAGACTGCGCGCTAAGTCGATTAGTCCGGTTTTATTGGATGTGCTCAGAAGTGCTAGACGTGCCATTGGTTTGAAGTTGCGATCGCAAAAATAGACAGGTTATATTCTATACCAAATCTGGTGGCAGGCACATGATTTGGGAATGGCTAATTATGATTATTTTTAACACAATAAAGATGAGTTCGCTTATTTTGACCCATATTTTTTGTCAAAAGTATATAATATTTTATACTGACCAGTGGCTTCTAAATATTTAAGACTGGCGCGTGGAACTGATTATTTTGTGAGTGCGAGGGGGATTGCAGCCCTATCCAGCTTTCACAGTTCGTGTCGCTACGTAAGTGTCAATGTTGTTGAAATTACTTAATAAAACTTAATAGATAATTATAGGGCGATCGCTCTTGAATTTTAACAACGATGTTTTATGATGAATTCTAAAAGTAATGTGCTAGCATCGGGTGTAAATTGCTCTCTCCCTAAACTTCCCGGAAAATTGGGCGATCGCAACACCTTAATCTAGAAAATAATTTGGTAGGGTTGAAATATGTTTTTTCAAGAAGCAGATCCCGAAAATAAACTCAGTAATATTAGCAGGAACCATAAAAAAACTGCTCCCAATCTGGCCAATAGAACAGCCTACCAACAGATGCCAAAAAAAAGAGGCCAGAATTCGACCGAAGCCAATATTTCCGAAGCTTATAGTGTTAGTTTGTGCGAATTGCAGCAGATGGAGCGAGCAATGGAACAGCTAAAGCAGGATTTGAAAGCTAGCGAATCTCGGTTTCGGAATGTGATAGAAAAAAATGCCGACGGCATCGCAATCGTTAACAAGCGAGGACTTGTTTGTTTTGCCAACCAGTCAGCAGAAGCGCTGTTTAACTGCACGGCAGAGGAACTTCTAGGTCAAGCATTTTTTGGCAATTTAGTAGTAGAAGTTTCAGCTTGCGACATTGAGATGGCGACGGATATTATTCCCCAAGTTGGAAAAACGGAAGCACCAGGAACTCGCGTCGTGCAAACAGAAGTTGAAGCTATTCGCAAGCAAAAAGCAAATGCTGTAGTAGAAATGCGGGTTGTGGAAACGGAATGGGATGGAGAAATGGCTTATTTAGCTACGCTGCGGGACATTACCGATCGCAAGCGCGCAGAAGAAATGCTTTGGTTGTACGATCGAGCTATAGCAGCTACTAGCACCGGAGTTACGATTTCTGACGCCACTGACCCCGAACATCCAATTATTTATTGCAATCCCGCATTTGAAAGCATGACAGGTTATCGGCGGCAGGAAATTATCGGAAAAAACGGCCGATTTTTGCACGGAAGCGATACGGATCCGGCGGCAGTAGAAATAATTCGCCAAGCCTTGCAAACAGAAAGCGAATGCAAGGTAATATTAAAGAATTACCGCAAAAACGGAACCGCTTTCTGGAATTGTTTCTCCCTATCTCCTGTGCGCGATCGAATGGGCAAATTAACTCATTTTATTGGCGTACAGAGAGAC
This sequence comes from Microcoleus sp. B9-D4, assembly GCF_036705105.1. NCBI lineage: Bacteria > Bacillati > Cyanobacteriota > Cyanophyceae > Oscillatoriales > Microcoleaceae > Microcoleus > Microcoleus sp. B9-D4. The sequence continues at coordinate 194,216 of NZ_JAUBTS010000005.1, read as the reverse complement.
ATCACTGAGCGCAAACAAGCTGAAGAAGCCTTGCATAATTCCGAAGCACAAAGCAGAGAACAAGCCGCTCAACTAGCAGCCACACTTGAGCAACTCAAAGCCACTAATTCCCAATTAGTTCAAAGCGAAAAAATGTCTAGTTTGGGATTGCTACTTGCCGGGGTCGCTCACGAAATTAACAACCCAGTCAGCTTCATTTACGGCAATCTCGCTCATCTCACAAATTATACTCAAGACTTGTTTCACCACCTCCAACTTTATCAACAGCACTATCCTAATCCCGTCGCCGAAATTCAAGAGGAAAGAGAAAAAAAAGATCTCGATTTTTTAGCTGAAGATTTACCTAAAATACTGTCTTCAATGAGCGTTGGTGTCGAGCGGATTTGCCAGATTGTGCAGTCGCTGCGGAACTTCTCGCGCCATGACGATTCACAGATGAAACCCGTTAACCTCCACGAAGGTATTGACAGCACGCTGTTAATTCTCAATCACCGTTTGAAAGGGAACGGAGAAAAGCAGCCAATTCAAATTGTAAAACACTACGGAAAATTGCCGAATGTTGAGTGTTTTGCTGGGCCAATAAATCAAGTTTTTATGAATATTCTCAGCAATGCGATCGATGCTTTAGAAGATGCGAACAGTAGGCAAACTTGTCGAGAAATGCTAGAAAATCCCAGCCAGATTAGGATTGGTACGGAAGTAGTCGGCAATTTTGTAGAAATTAAAATTGCCGACAACGGCCAGGGAATAACTGAGGAAGTCAAACAGCAGATATTCGATACATTTTTTACTACCAAGCCCATTGGCAAAGGCACGGGAATGGGTTTGTCAATTAGCTATCAAATTATTGTAGAAAGACACAAAGGCGAATTATCTTGTAATTCGGAATTGGGCAAGGGCACGGAATTTATTATCAGAATTCCGATCGCACATTAGCGCGGAATGTGCAATCTGCAGCTTACCAACTTGATATATAGGCAAACAAGCGAGCGGGACTCGCACTCCTACAAAACGAGAAAAATCGCTTTTTCTCGTTCCCAGACTCTGGCTGGGAACGCATACTTAGAGGCTCTGCCTCGCCATTGTAAAGAGAATTATAGGGCACTTTTCGGCTCACCTTACCCGCATAAAAAGCGAATTAAAAAACCTCTGCACCCTCCAACTTCTTAAAAGTTTCAACCTTAGCCCTCGCCGCTTCCCCGCAAGTCTTCGGTGTCGGAAACATCTTCCCAGGATTCGCCAAACCTTTCGGATTAAACACCTGACGCACCCACTGCATCGTCTCCAAATCAACCTCCGAAAACATATCCGGCATAAAACACTTCTTGTCAGCACCGATGCCGTGTTCCCCCGAAAGACTTCCCCCAACTTTCACACAAAGCCTGAGAATTTCCCCACCCAATTCTTCCACCTTTTCCAGCGCACCTTTTACCGAGTTATCGTACAGAATCAGCGGGTGCAAATTCCCATCTCCCGCGTGAAATACATTAGCAATCCGATAACCGTATTTCTCGCTTAAACCCTCAATTTCTTTCAAAACATAAGCCATTTGCGTTCGTGGAATTACGCCGTCTTGCACGTAATAATCCGGGCTGAGATGGCCCGCAGCCGCAAAAGCAGCTTTCCGGCCTTTCCAAATTTTAAGGCGCGTTTCCGGGTCAGTTGCCGTGGTGATATTTCGTGCTCCGTTATGCTTGCAAATATCAGCAATCCGCTGTTTGTTTGTGGCAACTTCCACTTCTAAACCGTCGATTTCTACGAGGAGAATTGCCGCCGCATCGCGGGGATAACATCCAGTTGCCACCACATCTTCCACAGCATTGATGCTGATGTTATCCATAATTTCCATGCCGCCGGGAATAATACCAGCGCTGATAATATCGGAAACTGATTCGCCCGCTGCTTCTATACTGGAAAAATCCGCTAGGAGAACGCAAATAGATTCCGGCGCTTTGAGAATTCGCAAAGTAACTTCTGTGGCGATTCCTAAAGTGCCTTCGGAACCGACAAATACACCAGTTAAATCGTAACCTGGCATTTCGGGAATTTCGCCACCGACATCGACAATTGAACCGTCGGGAAGTACCAATTTTAATCCTAAAACGTGATTCGTTGTGACTCCGTATTTGAGGCAGTGAACGCCACCAGAATTTTCGGCAACGTTGCCACCAATCGAACAAATAATTTGACTGGAAGGATCTGGCGCGTAGTAGAAACCGGCGCCGCTAACTGCTTGCGTTACCCAGTTATTAATTACTCCCGGTTGCACGACTACTTGCTGATTTTCTAAGTCTACTTTCAGGATTTTTCGCATCAGGGCAGTGACAATCAGCACGCAGTTTTCTACAGGCAAAGCGCCGCCGGAAAGGCCGGTGCCTGCGCCTCTAGCCACCCAGGGAATTGAGTTGCGATCGCATATTTTGACCACTTGCGCCACTTCCTCGGTAGTTCGAGGCAATACCACCACGGCGGGGCGCTGGCGGTAGCTGGCGAGTCCGTCACACTCGTAGACAATCAATTCTTCGCGGCGCTGTACGACGCCATTTTTGCCAACTACAGCCTCGAATTCTTTAATAACGGGTTTCCAGTTGCGTTCTGTTTCTACGGCTATCATTAGTGATTTTTATTAGGGAACTATCAATAATATTGTTGCAAATTTTACTAAGTTTAGGCAATTATTTTTCTAAGGGTTGCAATATTGACACAGGGAAGGATCGGCAGTCTCTCGACCGTCGGGAAATAGTTTTTCTTTAGTATAACCGCAGTTTTTGCATTTATAGATTGCCGATCGCACTAGCTGAGTCGGAAAATAGCAAAGTTCGCAGGGCAATCCGATTTTCGTCTCAGCAATATCGAATCCCGGCCAACCGCACTCCGGGCAGAATTGCTTGAATTTTTTAACTAAATCGAGAGTTGCATTTTCGATGTTTTTCATCCGAGTTGGATTGTACATCGCCCGCATATCTGTTTCGATGTGAACTCGGCCGGTTGACGATTTTTTTAAGCCTGCTGTAACAGCGTCAAAAAATAGTTTTTCTGTCCTAATGCCCTTGACAATTTCGCCGTTACCGAGTGCAGCATCGCCAACTATAACCACCAGTGCGTGATCGGGAAATCCAGATTTTTTAGCAAAATCATCTGCTTCTTCTATACTGGAAACTAACTGGTGACTGTAGTTAGTTTCAACGGAGAAAGAGTCGCCGATTAGTTCTAGATTGTTGGCTCGATCTAATAAAATTACTATTTCTCGGTTAGCTGGCAGATAGGGCATCATTGGGTGAGGGCCGAAAAAACCTTCGCTGGCAAAGGCAAGAGTTTCGCCTGCAATTTCTAGGGCTTTTTGTGCTTTATGGCGAGCCGCTTCTATTTGTGTTCCTAAGCGTTTAACTTCTCTGGTGAAGGTGCCGAATGCGTCAGTATCAAGCGCCGCAGGTACTAGGATATTTACACCCAATTCTCGTTTCAAAATGGGAGCCATCACCCGTTCTTTTTGGTGCATGGTAGCAATAACTGCGGTGCGATCGCTCAATAATTGATTGGGATTCACAGGCTCAGAAATATTAGACATACAGCAGCATCATTTTAGGAAAAAAACTCACATACACCCTTTTCACCGCCCCACAACCGATAGAAACCCTGACTTAACTTCCGAGTAAAAATTTTAGACCACAGTTAAATATTCATGATATTCACCTGTGGACTTAATTTAAAATTCTTCAATCTTCAATCGTCAATCTAAAATCTAAAATCTAAAATCTAAAATCGTATTAGTTGCCTCCACTCACTCCCCCAACTTGACCTCTGAGTACAAAAATTACTCCTGTCATAATTAGCCCCACGCCTACCAACCGCAGCGGCGGCAAAGGCTCGTGAAATATAAGTTTGCCGCCTAAAACAGTAAACAGGTAACTAATTGACAGTAAAGGCGAGACTATGCTAAGGTTTGCCCGCGACAAAACTACAATAAAGCCGATCGAAGAAATTGCATACAAAGAAAGACCGCCTACTATCAACGGCTGAGTAGCCATTGCTAGAATTTTTTCTATTAAATTAGCAGCGCCAATGGGCCCTAATATTTTAGCTCCTGCCTTCAGGCTGAATTGACCTGCGACGCCGCACAAGATTGCAGCAAGCAATAACATAAAAACGCTTCTATTCATTAGTTCACCAACTTATACTACAGCGCGAAAGTGGCAGATACAAAAACTACCATTAACAATGGTAATTAAGTTTTATTGAGTTTTGTTCTAGATCAATATTTTAAACATACATACTGGAAATGCAACTATTGTCGATCGCCAGCAACAGTGGAATAAACATATGGCAGAGCAAAGCAACACCAGCCGGGAATACACTCTCGAACTTTCGATACTCATGCCCTGCCTCAACGAAGCAGAAACTTTAGAAATCTGCATCGAGAAAGCACAGAAGTCCCTGCGCGACCTTAATATTGCCGGCGAGGTCATCATAGCAGACAACGGCAGCACTGACGGTTCTCAAGATATCGCTACCAGAATGGGAGCGAGAGTCGTGCCCGTGGCAGCCAAAGGCTACGGCAGCGCCCTGATGGGAGGCATCATCGCAGCGCGCGGAGTCTATATTATCATGGGCGATGCTGACGACAGCTACGACTTTTCCAACCTCGGCGCCTTTGTCGAAAAATTGCGGGGAGGCTGCGATTTAGCGATGGGAAACCGCTTTCAAGGCGGCATCAAACCGGGGGCGATGCCGCCGCTGCACAAATATTTAGGAAATCCGGTGCTGACATGGGTTGGGCGGCTATTCTTCTCAAGTCCAGCCGGCGACTTTCACTGCGGACTCAGGGGTTTTAGGAGAGACTCAATTTTGAAACTCGACTTGCAAACAACGGGGATGGAATTTGCTAGCGAAATGGTGGTGAAAGCTTCTCTGTACAAGTTGCGGATTGCTGAAGTCCCAACGGTACTTTCTCCCGACGGCCGCTCGCGCCCGCCGCACTTGCGAACTTGGCGAGATGGCTGGCGGCACCTGCGATTTTTGCTGCTTTACAGTCCCCGGTGGCTGTTTCTGTATCCCGGTACTGCGCTGATGATTTTGGGTGTAATTATCGTGGTTTGGCTGTTACCGGGCAGCAGAAAGGTGGGAAGTATCAACTTTGATGTGCACACGCTGCTTTATGGGGCGATCGCAATTATCATCGGTTTTCAAGCAGTAACTTTCGCTTTCTTCACCAAAGTTTTCGCCATCAGCGAGAAATTCCTGCCCGAAGACCCCAAACTAAACAAAATATTTCGCTATGTCACGCTAGAGACAGGATTGATTGTCGGAGTCACGCTGATATTAATCGGAATAGTTGGCTCGTTCTTGTCATTAACTATCTGGAGCGAAACTGCTTTCGGTACTCTCGATCCTTCTAAAACTCTGCGTTTGGTTATTCCCTCGCTTACTTGCCTGACTGTGGGTTTGCAGATGGTTTTGTCGAGCTTTTTTCTCAGCGTGCTGGGGTTGAAGCGTAGGTAGGGCGAGCTCTGGGATAGGTTCGCTTCAGACACTATAGGAATAAAAGGGCGATCGCACGATCGCAATTTCAGACTATCTGGTATGATGGAGCAGGTAGCTCTAATAATTTTCAATAGCTATGAACTATGAAAACTCAAGAACTTCGCGAGAACCTCAAGCAATCCATAGATAGCTTATCTCCTGAACGGCTGCTCGTTGCTGCTGATTTTTTAGCTTATTTATCAGAACGTGAAAGCAATGAAGCTACGATAGAATTATTAAAAATTCCCGGTTTTGTTGAAGCATTTAATAAAGCCCAAAAGGATGTAGCAGCAGGTAAGGTGACGACCGTTGAGCAACTCAAACGAAAATACTGATGAAAATCTAAAGTTTGATTCAGTCGTTCTTAGCTTGGATGCTCAGGAGTTTTTTGAAGCAGCATCAGCTTCTTTGCAGCGCAAGCTAGATCGATGTTTTGAGATGTTGAAAACTGACCCTCGCAGTCATCCAAATATTAAGCAACTAAAAGGTGATTTAGCTGGATACTATCGCTATCGCGTTGGAGATTATCGGGTTGTTTATTGCATTGATGATGAGCAAAAACGGGTGGTTGTGACTATTATTGCTCATCGTCGAGAAGTGTATTAGGGCGCAATGCAGGGAAGATAAGGGCGATCGCACTTTGGGGAAATAAGGGCGATCGCTTTTCCCCGAATCCAGAATTGAGATATAATAAATAACAAGCAAAAAAATCAACGAAATTTAGTGTAAGTTAAGATGGCCTATGTTGACTATTGAACAGATAGAAAATGCGATTCTCCAACTTCCGCCCAACAAGATTGGAGAGTTGTTAGAGTGGTTTCTAAATTTGGATTACCAACGATGGGATGTTCAGTTAGAGAAAGATATTGCTGAGGGGAAACTGGATGCTTTAGCAGCAGAGGCGATCGCAGATTTTGAGAGTGGTAACTATCGAGCAATTTGATGCACTATACTACTCGCAAGTTTTGGGATTGTTACAATGCTTTGCCATCAAATGTACAAGCTACAGCAGATCAGTGTTATGAGTTGCTGAAGGCAGATCCGTCTCATCCTTCTCTGCATTTTAAGAAGGTTGGTAATTATTGGTCTGTAAGGGCCGGACAAGCTTATCGGGCGTTGGGTGTAGAAATTGAAACAGGTATTTTGTGGTTTTGGATTGGTACGCACGCAGAGTACGATCGGCTGATAGGAAAATAAGGGCGATCGTACTTTGGGGAAATAAGGGCGATCGTATTTCCCCACTGCTTAACTTCTATCGTGATTAAACATCAGCCAAAGAGCGTGGATCACTCCGGGAATCCATGTAAAAGCGAATGTGAGCACTAGGTTTATCCAAAACTGAGTGCCAAGCCCAACCGTCAAATATACGCCCAATGGGGGGAAAAAAATCGCAGCGACTACGTGGCTAATCTGAACGGGTCTTTGCTTATTATCACTGATACTGCTGTCACTACTTCCTTCCGCATTCCTCAGTATGTTAGCCCACATCATAGCCTCCTGGGATGCCTTAGTATCTCCCTGAGCCTGGGATAATCTAGCTGCTGTATCGAAGTCTGAAGCTGCGCTTTTCATATCATCTAATGACATATAAGCTCCACCTCGTCCATAGTAAGCTCTATAGTAATTACGATCTCTGCGAATTACCTCTGTAAAGTCGATAATTGCTTCATGGTAATTTTCGAGGTCTTTGTGACAACAGCCTCTTCTTTGGTGGATTTTAATATCTTCTGGGTCTAAACGAATGCTTTGGTTAAAATCTTGAAGCGCTGCCTGATAGTTTTTTAACTTAATATAAATATCGCCTCTCAAAGTGTATGCTATCTCATTCACGTCACTATTATTAATAGATAAAGCTTGATTGCAATCATCTAGTGCCCTCTGTAAGTTACCTGTAATCTCAAATAAGGATGCACGAAATGAATACCCTTGAGCAGAATTAGGTTGAAGTTTCAAAAATTCATTGCAATCTTTAAGAGCTTCTTGATTATTTCCCAACTTTTGCCATGCAATTTGTCTGTACCAGTAAACTTGGGAGTCATTAGGGGTTAGTTGCAATAATCGGTTGCAGTCTTCAATGGCTGCTTCGTAATTTTGACTTTGAATATGTAACTTTGCCCTGATACGTAATTCTTCACTTTCATCCGAATTATTCATGTTAAATAGTTCCTTTTAAAACTCTACTCATGGCTTTTTTATAGTTAAAGTAAATGAAGCGATCGCCCCCTGCACCCTCCGCATCCTTTGCATTACCGCATGGTAGATTCGAGGGAGCGATCGCCCAACCTTTAACTTTTCCTGTAAATGTGGGCGATCGCAACTTTTCTCAATCAATCCTTCCATTTCTGAAGCGTAGTTGCGTAGAAATTCGCTTTACGCCAAGCTTCCTCAGCAGATGAGGCTTTACCAGCAGATTCATTTCCAACATATACTTCGCCAGTATCCTCGTCCCAATAATAATCGTAAGAAGAATCTGTCGGCGTTTTAACTGTACCCATGTGTTTTCTAGCCATAACTACTCCCTTGATTTTTATAAGATTCAACTCAATCTCAGTATTAACTGAACTCTAATTAGCAGGTTTCCTGAAGCGATCGCCTAACATTTAACTTTTCTTGTAAATGTGGGCTATCGCCACTTTTCTAATCACAATTAATCCAGTAATGAGTCCAACCAACTACTAACTCCTTCATCAACGGATGCACCTGTAGTTCCATACAGACTGTTTCCGTAGCCTGCTCTTGTGTCATCTTCCCTCCTAGAACCACCATATTTTGCGTATATTTCTTGGCGTACACTTCCCTCCGTAGTTCTAACATACCAACTCCCATTTTCTTTGTAATAGTGAACATGGTTTTTTGAACCACTATAATTCCGGTCAATATCATCTTCAGTTTTGCCCAGTAGAATCTGAGTTCCACTTCTATCCACTTTGTAGTAGCAATCATTACCAATTTTTTGAGCATTATCAGGCCAATCAGCCATCGACTTTTTCCTTATTAATAATACTGACTTGATATTAAGTATAGTACAAGGATGAGTTTGGCAATATCGGAAATGTCGGGACTTTTCCCAGACAGCCCGATCGCAAATGTCGGAATCATGTCGGAAATGTCGGAATCATGTCGGAAATGTCGGAAAGATCGGATATAATACGACAAATCGCAGCACACGACTGACCTATGGACATCGCAGAAGTCTTAAAACTCGCGGACGAGCTCATCTTCGCGAAGACGGGAGAACATATAGACTATCTGCAAAAAGCTATCCTTGAAGGGACATTCCAAGGTCGGACATATCCAGAAATTGCTGAAGCGACTCATTCCAGTGAAGGCCATACCAGAGATATCGGTTCGGAATTATGGCAAATACTCTCAAAGGGATTGGGAGAAGATATTACTAAAAGAAATTTTAGAGCAAGAATAGAAAAGGTAGAGTTTAACAATTTTTCATCGGCTACCGTTAAAGGAGATGTAACAGTTAATAACGTCAATATTTGTCAAGAAAGGGCGAGAAGTCCAACAGAACCCCAAAACCCCCAACAAACTCCCAAACAACTCCACATAGATTTAGGCGACGCACCCGAAATCTTCACCTTTTTCGATCGCACTTCTGAACTCTCCACCCTCGAAAACTGGATAACGGGCGATCGCACTCGCCTCATCGCCCTCCTAGGAATCAGCGGCATCGGCAAAACAACCCTCTCCCTAAGCCTGATCGATCGCATAAAAACCCAATTCGATTACGTCATCTATCGCAGCCTCCGCTTTTCCCCAACCCTCGATGCAACCCTCACCAACCTGCTGCAAATCTTCTCCCAACAATCAGAAATTCCCCAAAACATCGAAACCAAAATTGCCCAAATCCTCGATTACCTGCGAAAATACCGATGTCTGATTGTCCTAGATGACGTGCAAATGCTTTTTAGCAGCGGACAAGTCGCAGGACAATATAAAACTGGATATGAAGATTATCAGTTATTTTTTAAACTAATTGCCGAAGTTTGTCATCAAAGTTGTTTGATATTGAATAGTTGGGAAAAACCCAGAGAAATTGCCCGATTATCAAAAGAGTATCATCCCGTGCGATGTTTTGTATTGGGAAGTTTAGGAGTCGCAGCTAAAGAAATTTTGAACTCACAAAAGTTATCCGATCAGGAAACATGGTCAACTTTGATTGATATTTATCAAGGCAATCCTCTGTGGTTGGAGTTGACTGCAACGCTGATTCAAGAGTTGTTTGGGGGGAGAGTTTCTGAGTTTTTGCAGTGCGAGATGCCGATTTTAGATGAAGGGTTGCAATCTCAGTTATCTCAACCTTTTGCGCGTTTGACTGCGGCAGAATTGGCAGTGATGATTCACCTAGCTAATCAACCTGAACCCGTTGCTGTGTCGCAAATTTTCAACAAAATACCGTTTTCGCCGTCAGAAATAGTCAATGCAGTGCGAACTCTTGGAAATCGCTTTTTATTGGATGCTGTAGAAGAGGAACAGATAACTTTGTTTAGTTTGAATCCTGTGATGAAACAGTATGTAAAAACTCAGTATTCTTAGTCCGCGTAGGCGGACTTTGTTTGTGTAGAAGCGGTTTCAACCGCCGAGTGATAAAGGGGGGAACAAACCCGGATTTAATTTAAGTGCGATCGCACCCATTCCCGAAACTCTCTAATTCTCGCATTCTCTCCCTTTTCTGAGTCTAGGTGCATAAACTGTGCGAGCTCTTTGACAGGAAACGAGGCAAATGCCAAACTGGTTTCCGACTCGATATAACCCGTATCATTTAAAATGTTAATTATTAGTTTCCCCTGCTTCCAAATCCAAACCTCCGGCACTTTTAAGTCCGCATAAACCGCCATTTTATTAATAGATGAGCTAGTCCAATCAATTTCCACAGCTAAGTCTGGTGGCGGGTCATTTTTGAGATCGATTGTTAATTTACCCCGCATTAAAGCTTCATTTTGAATATAAAAACATTCATCAGCTTCGTTGCCAGCTTTTTTCGGTTCCGAACGCCAAGTAGATGATTTTAATCCGATAATTTCAATCCCAATTTCCTCAGAAAGTGCTACAATTAGCCGACCGAGAGTCCAGCTATACCTTTCATGTTCTGGTAAAGGTACAATAAGTTCCAAAGTTCCTTGGTAGTAAGTCATGCGCGGCGTTGAACGTTCCGCAAATATTTCTAACAAGTGTTCGTAGGTTTCCCAACTGATATCATGTAAAACCAGGTGAGAACCTGCAAGCTCTTCTTTACTGTAGGTCAGGGTTTGAACCATTGCAAATACTCCACGAGAACTTTAACTCTATTTTACTGTATTGAACATTGGACAGGTGCGATTCCCTGCGGGATAGCTTCGCACGCGCGTACATTACCAGATTGATTCAAGATTCAAAATAAATCCGGGGAGAACATCTTCACCGGATACAGTGGCTGGAGATTCTAGCACTTCAACTTCTTGATTCAGACGGTAAATTTCTACTTGCCGCGATTTGCGATTAATTAACAAACCCAAACCTGCACCATTATCTCGATACTCTTTCATCTTATCCTGAGTTTCTTTCAAACTATCGCTGGGAGACATTAACTCAACGACAAAATCAGGACAAATGGGGGGAAATTTCTTTTGTTGTTCAGGAGTTAGTGCATTCCAGCGTTCTAATTTTACCCAAGAAGCGTCAGGAGAGCGATCGGCCCCATTAGGAAGTTTGAAACCGCCAGAAGAATCAAAAACTTTACCCAGTCTACTTTGGTTATTCCAAATCCAAAGCTGTGCCGTTAATCCTGCATTGCTGCTGCTAGTTTCTCCTCCTGCTGGTGACATGATAATTAATTCTCCCTTAGCTGTACGCTCAAATCTAATATTTTTATTTTTTTGACAGAGATCGAAAAATTGATCGTCTGTCAGCTCAATAATCGGGTTGAGGTTGATGGTGATGGCAGTCATAGCGGTATTTTTTGTGGCTAAACGACCTTTAGTAACGATCGTAGCATATTGAGTGAGTCTTGAGGCAATACGGTTCAGTTAAGAACAATTTGATATCCAAAAGATACCTATATGTCCCATAAAACCATGAGACTAAATTTGTCGGAGAGCGTTAACTGAACCGTATTGGGTCTTAAGGGCGATCGCACTCCCATTCATCAAAACCATCCCAAAAATATAAGGACACAGCATTGCTGTGTCCCTACAGATTAAAGGCGATTGTCCGAAATTCGGATGCTTATTCTACCCCCTCAATCCGGTCTTCCACCTCCTGATAAAGTTCACGCAAGCGATCCAAATTACTCTCCGAAGTCTCCCAATAACCCCGGCCATTCACCTCAAGCAAAGTGCTCACAATCTTGCGGAAAGAATGAGGATTCAGATTCAGCAAACGCTTCTGCATCTCCTCATCTTGGATAAACGTACCGTTCACATCCTCATACACCCAATTATCCACCGCGCCCGCAGTCGCACTCCATCCAGTCGTATTCACCAGACGCTTAGAAATCTCCCGCACGCCTTCATAACCGTGCGATAACATCCCCTCATACCACTTCGGATTCAGCAGCTTAGTCCGCGAATCTAAACGCACGGTTTCTGATAGCGTCCGTACCTGCGCGTTGGCTGTTGTGGTATCAGCAACAAAGGATGTTGGTTTCTTGCCATCTGCGCGCAAACTGCCGATTAATTTAGTCGGATCGGAGTCAAAATAGTGCGACACGTCGGTTAGGGAAATCTCGGCAGAATCCAAGTTTTGGAATGTTACTTCAGCAGTTTTTAAGGATGATTCAAAAATCTGCCTGTCTTGTTCCATTGTTCCGGGATTGTCGGAAGAAAAGGCGAAGGATTTGCGGGTTAAGTACATTTCCTGCAACTCGGCTTCGCTTTCCCAAGTGCTGTTTTCTACCGCTAAGTTGACGTTAGATGAATAGGAACCAGAGGCATTGGAAAATACGCGGGTTGCTGCTTGTCGCAGGTTGATTCCCATTTCTTCGGCTTGCTTCAAGGCGTGTTTGCGGACGAAGTTCATCTCTAATGGTTCGTCGGCTTCCGCTGCCATTTTCACGGCTTTATCTAACAAATTCATTTGGTTGATGAACAAGTCGCGGAATACGCCGGAACAGTTAATTACTACGTCGATCCGAGGGCGTCCCAACTCTTCTAAAGAAAGCAATTCGAGTTTGTTTACCCGGCCCAAAGCGTCGGGAACTGGCTTCACTCCCACCATCCACATTACTTGGGCGAGGGATTCGCCGTAAGTCTTGATGTTGTCGGTTCCCCACAACACAACGGCGATCGTCTCTGGGTAATTTCCGCCGTTATCAACGCGCTGTCTTTCTAACAGCCGATCGACTACAAGCTTAGCAGACTTAACCGCCCCCGTTGTAGGGATTGACTGCGGGTCCAAAGCGTGCATATTCTTGCCAGTCGGCAAAACATCCGGGTTGCGAATCGGATCGCCACCGGGGCCGGGCAGAACATACTCGCCTTCTAACGCGCGCAACAAAGCGCCTAATTCGTTGTCGGCACAAACTTGCTGCAAGCAGAATTCCAGATACTCAAACAGCGGTTTAATCGGTTCTGGATCGATTTTTTTGTAACCTGCGGCGTGCAAAGCTTCAACCCAAGGTGTTTTCTTGCCCATGTTGAAGAAATTCAACTTAGAAACAAGGGAAACTCTACCCTCAGCGTCGGTTTGTTCCTTCACCAAAGCGCCAACGGCATCCCGACAGGCCAAGGTGATGTTTTGCAGCAATTCAACATCAGTTAAAATGCCTTTGTCGCTGTTGGTGTAAATTTCGCCGATATCGCGTCCGAGACTGTTAGCAATAATCCGTGGCAAGCTGATCAGCCCGTCTTCTTCGCGGTCTAAATTGGCGATATTTACCAAAGTTGCGATCGCCTCTTCAGCAGTCGGCGGCTTACCGATAACGTGCAAACCGCAAGGTAACAACCGCGACTCAATTTCCATCAACTTGCGGTAAACCAAGCCAACTAAATTGTCCCGTTCCTCCGCAGTCATTCCCGCAGCAACCCCTCTTTCTTGTTCCGGAGGTAGGGCGATATCTTTGTCTAAATTCACCAAACGGCATTTTTCGACGATCGCATCCACAATCGGCACACCGCGCCCAGTCTCTTTCAAAGTTTGATAAGAAGCAATTAACTCGCTGAGTTCCTGCAAACCTTTGTACAAACCAGCATTTTCAGCCGGAGGAGTCAGATAACTGATTGTTTCAGCATAACTGCGGCGCTTGGCAATTGTTGCCTCGCTGGGATTGTTGGCGGCGTAATAATAGATATTGGGAATTTTGCCGATCAAACTGTCGGGATAACATTCCCCAGACATTCCCATCTGCTTACCTGGCATGAATTCTAGCGAACCGTGAGTGCCAAAGTGCAGCACCGCATCCGCACCCCAAATGCGCTCCAAATATGTATAGTAAGCAGCAAAACCGTGGTGCGGGCTGGCGGAACGAGAGAATAACAACCGCATCGGATCGCCTTCGTATCCAAAAGTAGGTTGCACGCCGATAAACACATTGCCGAAATGTTTGCCAAAAATCAGCAAATTTTGTCCGTCGCTGTTCAAATGTCCCGGAGGCGGGCCCCAATTTTCTTGCAAGCGTTCCGAGTAAGGAGTGAATTCTTCGTATTCAGCTACGGACATCCGGTAAGCAACATTTAATTCGGGACTTTGGTATTGGGCTGTTGCGTCGTGGATGACTTCTTGCATCAGTTTTTCGGCGGAATCCGGCAATTCTGGCAAGTCGTAACCGTTGCCTTTTAAGGCTTTCAATACTTGGTAAATCGAGCCGAAAACGTCCAAATAAGCGGCTGTTCCGACGTTGCCTTTGTCCGGCGGGAAACTGAAAACTGTGATCGCAACTTTTTTATCTAATTTTGGTTTGCGGCGCAGCATTGCCCACTTCATAGCGCGCTGGGAAATTGCTTCGATTCTATCTTGTAGGGCGATCGCCTTGCCAGTTGCGCCATCACGTCCCGACAAAATAATCGGTTCGATCGCGCCATCCAACTCGGGAATGGCAATTTGCAAAGCAACTTGAATCGGGTGCAAGCCTAAATCGCTATTTTCCCACTCTTCCGTCGTTTGGAAAACCAGCGGCAAAGCCACCATGTAAGGGCAGTTTAGCTTTTTCAAAGTCTCGATCGCCTTCGGGTGATCTTGTTTCGCCGGGCCACCCACCAAAGCAAAACCAGTCAGAGAAACCACCGCATCAACGATCGGCAGCGGTGCAACACCTTTGGTCCCAACTTCCAAGAAAAAAGTTTCGACTGGTTTCGAGAAGTCCAAACCGCCGGCAAAAATCGGCACCACCCGCGCCCCCATTGCCTCCAATTCCTGCACCATTGCTACATAGTGCGCGTCATCTCCGGTGACTAAGTGAGTCCGCTGCAACACCAAGCCGATGCAAGGTGCGAGGGGGTCTTTGAGGTCTGCCGAAATATCTTTGCGGGCGTTGTACCAGGTGAGGTATCCTTTTACATCCTCAAACATCGACGGTGCCAAAGGATGCCAAATTCCCATATCCGGGTAGACAACGGGCTCTTGAAAAGTTAGCTGTTCCTGGCCTTTGAAGACATATTTATGTGACAGCATCAGCAAGAAGTTTTCCAAGTTTTCTTGGGAACCTCCCAGCCAATACTGGAAACTCAGCATGAAGTTGCGCGCATCTTGGGCTTTGTCAATGGGCAAATATTTCAGCACTTTCGGCAAAGTTTGCAGCAGTTTCAGCATTCCGTCTTGGAAGGAACTCCCGGATTTTTCCTTCCGTTTTTTCATGAATTCGCCGATCGCACTTTTGCTTTGTCCCAACTGTGCCATCGAGAAACTGCCCATTTTATTTAGCCGCATCACCCCTGGCATCGACGGGAAGACGACGGCGACATCCAAGCTGTCGCGCAGCGGTTCCACCGCCGCTACGACTTTTTCCGCCAAATCTTCGATGAATATTAGAGAAGCAATAAATACATTGGCATCCGCCACATCCCGCTTGAAGGCCTCGTAATTTTCCGGGCTGCGGAGTTCCTCGATCAGGTAGCCGCTGATTTCTATTGCCAAATTCGGATTTTTCTTGTTTATCGATCGAACCGCTGCCGACAGGGCGCTTTGATACTGCGGTTCCAGTACGACATAGACCACCTTCATTAGCGATCGCCCCTGCAAGTTTTCCGGCACAACGTGGCGAATGGTGGGCTTGACGTGAGTGAACATCCGGTTAGGCTCCTTTAAGATGCTGTTTTCGGGAATCGGGAATTTTTTTATCCCATAAGCATTTTTACCAGAAAACGCTTGCCATTAGGCGATTTGAGCCTGCACATGACACAATTCGACAAATTTAGGTCAACTTTTCGTTACATTTTTTTATAAATTCCTTGAGCAAATACTCCATTTTTTATTTACCAAAGTTTACTTGACATTATAGTTTTAATGTGTATAGGATTAATTAGTAGGATAAAAATAATTAAAAATTAACCAACAATTGAGAAAAAAATCCTGAAAAAAGTGCCACGTTTTGTAGAATAGATCGAACTTGCGATCGCTCAATTAACTGAGGAAAAAAAAGCATAAATTCGGCAGAATCGAGCCTTAGATAATTGCTGAGTTCGCAAAATAGATATGTTCCCAGTAATTTAAAACCCTTTCATAACGTCTGTTTTGTGTAAATTCCTGATCGGCGATCGAGTTCATGGAAAGCTAATTGCTATCAACTCTCAAACTCATCAAAACTTTAGGGGGAAAACATGGCTAACTACGCAATTTTCGACGAACAATTCTACCTCGCCTCATATCCTTGGGTCAAACCAGCCATTGACGCAGGAGTCATCTCATCTGGGAGAGAACACTTTGAAAAATTCGGGCGAGAAGGCGGTCTAACTAAAGTATCGCGTTATTTTGACGAAAATGCTTACCTTGCTGGGAATCCAGACCTCGCACCTTTCGTCCGCACCGTCAACCCAAACGCACCTTTTGCTACAGGCCTCGATCACTTTATCCAGTTCGGTTACGATGAAGGACAGCGCCGCACTCAAGTATCACCAGAATACAACGAAAGCTTTTATTTAGCAAACAACTCGGAACTTCAACCGTTTATTCAAAACGGAACTTTCAAATCAGGCTTCGACCATTTCATTCAATTCGGGGCCAAAGAAGGTCGGTTTGGGACTTCATTTTTTGAACCGGAATACTTAAAAGAAAACCCCGACATCGTGCCGTTTGTCAACTCTGGAAACTTGAGAACCGGCAGGGAACACTTCTTCAATTTTGGACAATTTGAGCCTGCCCGCGACGCGACTTTTGTCGGCACCCGTACCAACGATGTTTTAACTGGTGTTGGCGTGGGCGATGTCGAACTTGTGGGAGTGGAAGTAGGTATTGATCGCAACGGCAATCGGCAGTATGAAAGCTTTGGCACCAATGAATTCGATGTCTTGATTGGTGCCCCAGGAACTAATACATTCGTACTCGGAGTTCCTACTACAGCCGGGAATGTCACCCCGACACCGCTATATTTAGGTAACGGTCAAGCTACGATTCGCAACTTCGACATAGAAAGCGATTTTATCCAACTGCAAGGAACTTCTTTAAACGGCTACAGCCTGACTCCCATTGGCAATAATTTGTCAATCCAGCGTTTTGGAGATGTGCTCGGCGTGATTGAAGGAGGAGCAACCTTGGGTTTAACTTTCCAAGAATCTAACGGTAATGGTACTTTCTTGATTGGTTAGTCATTGGTCTTTGGTCATTAGTCCTTAGTCATTAGTCATTAGTCATTAGTTATTAGTCATTAGCTAATGCTGATGATTAATGATTTTTTATTGGTGGTGGGCGATGGTTCTATAAAAAAGTACGATCGCACTTTACATTCTTTAAACAGCAAAATATGAATTACGATATCTTCGACGAACAATACTACCTTTCGCAATATCCGTGGCTGAAACCAGCCATAGATGCAGGAATCATCAAATCTGGAAGAGAACACTTTGAAAAATTTGGTCAAGCCGCCGGCCTCACAAAAATATCGCGGTATTTTGACGAAGATACTTACCTTGAGGGAAATCCAGATATCGCACCCTTTGTCCGTACTCCCAACAATCCAAATGCGCCTTTTGCTACAGGCTTAGACCACTTTATCCAATACGGTTACGAAGAAGGACGCACGCGAGTATCGCCTGATTACGACGAAGCGTTTTATGTAGCAACTAACCGAGATTTGCTGCCGTTTATTCAGCAGAATTTTTTTCAAAATGGTTACCAGCATTTCATTCAATTCGGAGTACAAGAAGGTCGTCTAGGAACTTCTTTTCTTGAGCCAGAATACTTCGTTAATGTGTTTGATGCTATTAGCGCTGGAATCTTGAAAACTGGTCGGGAACATTACTTTAAGTTTGGGCAATTCGAGCCAAGCCGCGAGGCAACTTTTGTCGGAACTTCCGGTAATGACATCCTCACTGGTATAGGGGTAGGGAAGGTCGAATTAATTGGAGTTGAAGTAGGTTTTACCTATCCCGGCCCCCGAAATTATGAAAGTGACGGCAGCAATGAATTCGATACTCTCACTGGCGGTAGCGGCCGCGATAAATTCGTGCTCGGTGACATTGTTGGCTTCAGGGGAGGAACCCTCTCATCCAGACAGTTCTACATCGGCCCAGGTTTTGCTACAATTGAGGACTTTACTCAAGGTCAGGATATCATCCAGATAGGGATTCCCTTAGATCAATTATTGGTGTTTCCAATCAACAATAATCGAGATTTAGCTATCCAAACGAATGGCTTTCCAGTCGTTGAAAATGGAGTTTTCATAGCCAGTCGCTTTGACACAATTGCTGTTGTTGAAGGTGGCGGCAATCTCAATTTAAATTTATTACCAGGATCTAGTGTTATTAGATCTTTCCTTGGGTAGAAATCTCGCAGCTATTCAGAATTTTCTTTGGGATGCTGTCGGTGCGATCGCCCATTTTGCGAATGTGCGATCGCACTTTTGTCTTTTCCCTAAAAATAATAACACAGGCTTAATAATAATTAACTTGACATAGTGAGTTCGTAGAGTTATTTATAGTGGGTCAAGTTTAATCGACAAGTAAGCAGACTAAGCTTGGAGCCAAAATTATGACTAATTATGACATTTTTGACGAACCATACTACCTGGCGCAATATCCTTGGGTGAAACCGGCTATTGATGCAGGAGTTATAAAATCTGGGAGAGAACACTTTGAAAAGTTCGGTCAAGCCGCCGGTCTCACCCAAGTATCGCGGTACTTTGACGAAGAAACCTATCTAGCTCAAAATCCAGATATTGCTCCTCTGGTTCGCACCCCAAACAATCCAAACGCGCCTTTTGCGTCTGGCCTCGATCACTTTATTCAGTTTGGCTACGAACAGGGTCGTACCCAAGTATCGCCTGACTATGACGAAGCGTTTTATGTAGCAACTAACGAAGATCTGGTGCCGTTTATTCAGAATGGAACCTTTAAAAATGGCTACCAGCACTTCATTCAATTCGGGGCAAAACAAGACCGTTTTGGTACTTCATTTTTTGAATCAGAATACTTAAGGGACAACCCCGATATTCTACCGTTTGTCAACTCTGGAGCTTTGAAAACAGGTAGGGAACACTACTTTAATTTTGGGCAATTTGAGCCTAGTCGCTCTGCGACTTTTGTCGGAACTCCGGGCAATGATATCGTCACTGGTTTCGGTGTGGGGAATGTCTCATTAATTGGAATTGAAGTCGGTTTACAAAGCAACTTCAGCTACGGTTATGAAAGTTATGGCAACAATGAATTCGATACTCTCATTGGCGGTAGCGGCCGCGATACATTCGCTCTCCAAGGCATTTCAATGGGTAGGACATTGGCCACAAGTACACAGTTCTACATCGGGCCAGGTTTTGCCACTATTCGGAATTTTACCCAAGGTCAGGATAATATTCTGCTAAAAGGAATTCCCTTAGATCAATTATCAGATCGATTATTGTTGTCTTCCATCAACAATAACCGAGATTTAGCTATCCAAACTCGCCAAGTCGGTGTATCTGGCAGCGGTCTGTTTGACACAATCGCTGTTATTGAAGGTGGCGGAAATCTCAGTTTGAATATAATCTACTCACAAGTAAATATTTTTCTTAATATCCTTTCACTTGAGTAGAAATTTTGAAGATATTCAGGATTTGCCTGATTGCTGTTGTCGGTACGATCGCACATTCGCAAAATGGGCGATCGCACTTTTGTGTTTGCCCTAAAAATAATCAAACAGGCTTAACAATAATTAACTTGACATACTGAGGCAGTAGAGTTAGTTATAGTGGGTCAAGTTTAACCGACAAGTAAGCAGACTAAGCTTGGAGAAATAATTATGACAAATTATGACATTTTTGACGAACCGTACTACCTGGCGCAATATCCTTGGGTGAAACCAGCCATTGATGCAGGAATCATCAAATCTGGAAGAGAACACTTTGAAAAGTTCGGTCAAGCCGACGGCCTGACCAAAGTATCGCGTTACTTTGACGAAGCTACTTACCTTGCCGGCAATCCAGACATCACACCCTTTATCCGCACCCCCAACAACCCAAATGCACCTTTTGCGACGGGCCTAGACCACTTTATCCAATACGGTTACGAAGAAGGTCGATCGCGCGTATCGCCAAATTATGACGAAGCGTTTTACATAGCAAATAACCAAGATTTACTGCCTTTTATTCAGAATGGAACTTTTAAAAATGGCTACCAGCACTTCATTCAATTCGGAATCAGAGACGGTCGGTTTGGTACTTCTTTCTTTGAATCGGCATACTTATGGGCAAACCCCGATATTGTGCCCTTTGTCAACTCTGGAGCCTTGAAAACTGGTCGCGAACACTACTTCAATTTTGGGAAAAACGAGCCTAGCCGCTCTGCGACTTTTGTCGGAACTTCCGGCAATGATATCGTCACTGGTGAAGGGATAGGGAAGGTCGAATTATTTGGAGTTAAAGTAGGAGAACGATCGACAATCTTCGGGGCGGAGAGTGACGGCAGCAATGAATTCGATACTCTCATTGGCGGTACCGGTCGCGATACATTCATGCTCGCCTACACTTTTTCGGCGGGCATAAGCGGGATTGTAATCCAACCGTTCTACATCGGGCCAGGTTTTGCTACAATTCGGAACTTTACCCAAGGTCAGGATCAAATCCTGGTTCCCTCTCGTTTTTTAGATAACTTCTTGGTGTTTCCCATCAACAATAATCAAGATTTAGCCATCCAAACGAACGGGGTTTACGTCCGTAGAAATGGAGTTACCAGTAGCTTTGACACACTTGCTGTTATTGAAGGTGGCGGAAATCTCAAGTTGAATTTATTACCAGAATCTTCTTTTGGGACACTTTTACTTGGATAGAAATATCGCAGCTATTCGGGATTGGTATTGGTCTGCTGTCGGTGCGATAATTAATTGTACCCTCCAGAAACCGGGTTTATCGAATAAACCCGGTTTCTAAGTCTTTAATGCCGATCGCGCGCTAGCTTCAAAACCTCAACCGTATCTTTGTGACCTTCCGAAGACGCCCAAATTAACGCAGTCCAAGTATTATTATCATACGCTTTGATATCAGCTCCTTTATCGATTAAAAATTCCACAACTTGAGTGCGCCCGCTACCTGCCGCACTCATCAAAGCCGTCAAACCAAAATTAGTTTTAGCATTCACATCCGCCCCCGCCTCCAGCAAAAGCTGTACAATCTCCGTATGTCCGGCAGCAGCGGCACTCATTAACGGCGTCCACCCGTCATTATCCTGACTGTTGGGCCCCGCACCTGCCGCCAGCAATTTTTTGACGATCGCCGAATTGCCAGCCTCAGCCGCAGTCGTCAAAGCCGTCGCACCTTCCTCATCCTTGGCATTGATATCTGCACGCTGTTTGATCGCACTTTCTACAGCCGCAACATCACCCGTCTTGACGGCATTAATTAAATCTGTCATAAAATCTCCCTTGCATCCTTTCAAATCTTAAATCCTATGGCAGTAGATATTTTAATCCTCTCCAACGGCCCCGGAGAATTGGCAACTTGGGTGCGTCCCGCCGTGCAAGCTTTGCGCGAGCAATTGGCAAACGCGGGCACTCAAGCCCGCATCTCTGTGGTGCTGTCCCCCTGTCCGCACGCCACCGGGAAAGAAGCACAAATCGCTTGTTCCTACCCAGAAGTTGACAGAGTGCAAGCACCGGAGCATTTTTTTCCTTTCCTATTATCTGGCAAAACTGCTGGAAATTGGGATTGGTATGAAACAGGAGTTGTTTTGTTTTTAGGCGGCGATCAATTTTTTACAGTTGTGATTGGCAAAAGGCTAAAATATCGCACTGTTATTTATGCTGAATGGGACGCGCGGTGGTATCGCTGGATTGATAAATTTGCGGCGATGAAACCTGAAGTTTTTGCTAAAATTCCCGAAAAATATGCTAATAAATTTACAGTTGTTGGAGATTTGATCGCCGAAGTAGGGAACGGGAAATCGGGCAGGGCGGGCACGGGGGCACCGCCCCTACGGAAAATAGAATTAATTGGATTGTTGCCCGGTTCTAAAGCGGCTAAATTAGCTTTAGGTGTACCGTTATGTTTGTCGATCGCCCAATCCATCCACCGCCTCCGCCCTGAAACTCGTTTTGTAATTCCCGTTGCTCCCACTATAGATCTAGAAACTTTAGCACGTTTTGCCGACCCGGAACAAAATCCTTGCCTGCATTTATTTGAGAACGCCAGCGCCGAACTTCATTTAACAGAACCGCCGTTTTTGGAGACAGCAAATAAGTTGCAAGTAGAACTTTGGACGCAGACGCCCGCCTACGATTTGCTATCAGAATGCAGCCTGTGTTTAACTACTGTGGGAGCGAATACTGCCGAATTGGGTTCGTTAGCTGTACCGATGATTGTTTTGATTCCGACGCAGCAATTGGATGCGATGAAAGCTTGGGACGGATTGCCGGGATTGCTGGCAAATTTGCCGTTAGTCGGTTCAGTTTTTGCGACGGGGATTAATTGGCTAATCTGGCAATTGGGAAAGGGAAAGCTTTATGCTTGGCCGAATATTTGGGCACAGGAGGAGATTGTGCCGGAGTTGATTGGGAAGCTGGAACCGGAAGTAATTGCTCAATTGGCGATCGACTATTTGAGCCATCCTGATAAATTAGCACAGATGGGCGATCGTTTGCGTGCGGTTCGAGGAGAATCGGGGGCGGCGAAAAAAATTGCTGAATTGGTTTGTGAAGAAATTGAGGTGCAATAATCAATAAAACCTCGTAGGGGCGGGTTCACCAACAATCTCTGACTGTAATTCATAATCTAAATAAACCCGCCCCCGCCCAACGGTAAATCTCAATCTGCATTATTCCAGTATTTTATAAATAAAGGTTGATACAGGCTATTAGTTGGGTGGGGGCGGGTTTTTGAGATTGTCGGTTTTTGGCAATTATTGCTGGTGAACCCGCCCCTACAGGAACTTAACCTCGATCGTGCTTAGCAATCACCCAAACAGCGTGGATCGTACCCGGAAACAAGAAAAAACAGCTTAGAACCAGGTTGATCCAAAAATCTCTGCCCATGCCGACAGTCATAAATACGCCCAGAGGGGGAACAAAAATTGCAGCGACTATGCGAATTAAATTGCTCATCTCAGTTAATCCCAACGAGTTTTCTCTTTCAATTTAACTTCACTGACTGACAGAGCCTTTCCCGAAAAACTTAGGCGGTGCTGCCATAGTGTAAACTTCGGTTTCAGCGGCGATTACCTGGCGCAAGTGACCGGGAACTTGCATCAACCCCAACAGTGTAATTCCGTCGAACATCCGCAACCCGCCAGTTGTTTTCTCGGCGAGTAATTTGTCAGTAACTTCGGGATCGGGTCGCGTATTTATTTCTTGATTAGAAGCTATCGCAAAACCCCAAGGAGCTCCGTAAGTAGAAATAAAGCTGGTGCAGGATTGAACATTGGAGAAAACAGATTTCAGGGTATTTACAATGCGAGCGTGCATTTTCATTTCTGCAGGAGAAACGGGGCCCGCTTGCACTACGAAATATCCGTTAGGTGACATTACGCTGCGAACTTTCTCAAAATACTCCTTGGTAAACAACTGGAAAGATGGGCCTTCTTCAATGGGATCGGACAAGTCAGAAATGACAATATCCCAATCATTGTCCGTTTTATCTAAATAGTCCAAAGCATCGCCGATTACTACTTCGCAGCGGGGGTCGTCAAAGGCATTTTGGTGCATTTCGGGCAGGTGTTCGCGGCAAGCTTCTACTACTTCGCCGTCAATGTCGATCATCACGACTTTTTCAACTGTTTTCCAGCGCAGCACTTCTCTAATTGTAGCTCCTTCTCCGCCGCCGAGAACGAGGACTTTTTTGGGTGAACCGTGACAAATCATGGCTGGGTGCACCAGGGGTTCGTGGTACAGAAACTCGTCGCCTGTACAAGATTGCCACTTACCGTCTAAAACTAAGCCTTTGCCGTAGGTACCGGTCTGAACTACGTACATTTCTTGATAGGCTGTTTTCTTGTAAGCGAGCACCGCGATAACGCCGTGGACGTAAATATCCCAGGGGGTAATGTACTCGCTCATCCAAAAGTCTGCACGAACTTCGCTACCTGACATCAATTACTCTCCAAATATAAACTGCTGTGTCGATGTTGTCACAAGTAGTAGTTCTTAACACAAAATGGTGCGGGTGTGTGAGTACGATCGACACATTAAAGTGAGATTTCGGAGGAATGGTATAGTGTGATTGCGTTCTGGGAGCAATTGGCTTGGTACTTGAGATTGCTTGTGGGCGATCGCGCGCCCAGTCGAGATCACTTTTCCCGTCGCCCCCGGTCGAGATCACTCACATTTAATATTTTCGCCAGCAACGCCGGCGGGTTTTGTACAAAGGTTGTGTGAATCGGGCAATTTTTAGCGCTGGGCCCGCCTTTATAAGTTTGCGATCGGCCTGCTTATTTATCAATAATCGGATGAAAACCCCGCAAATGCGAGAGCGGGGAATAAAAGTAGCGATCGGTTTTCACCCGACTTGTTATTAATAACTTGACATTGAGAATGTATATTAGATATGATTTTTAGACCTAGCCAAATAAAGGCAGCGTTGAAGTTTTCGGGCCAAATTGCCGACGCGATGTGCGACAAAATTATCACTAGGTAAAGGGTGCAACTAAATTTACTGATTAAACTGTTAGGGCACTATTTTTAGGTTCAAAATAATAGCCGATGGAACCAACAGACTGGGAAAACAGAATCAAAGAGCTGGAAAATGAAAATCGAAGGCTGCGGGAAAAACTCGAAAATTCGGAAACAGAACGGAGCAAATTACAAGCCCTTAATCAAGAAAAAGAATCTTTGCTAAAAAAGCTCACGGAGGAATTTAGAGATTCCGAAAATATTTTAAAAGCAAGAATGTCTACACTAGAAAAAGCTTTGCAAAACCAGCAAACAACGCAGCTCAAATTGATCGAAGCTGAGAAAATGTCGGCTTTGGGCATTTTGGTAGCTGGTATTGCCCACGAAATCAACAATCCCGTCAACTTCATCTACGGCAATATTACCTATGTCAATGACTACGCTGGCGACATTTTAACATTGCTAGCAATGTACCAGGATAGGTATCCCGAAACAGATGCAGAGATTGAAGCTTTTCTGGAAAAAATTGACATCGACTTTTTGCGCGAAGATTTGTTGAAAACTCTTTCGTCAATGAAAGTGGGCTCCGAGCGCATCCGCGAAATTGTGTTGACTTTACGCAACTTTGCGCGGGTAGATGAAGGTGAAAAGAAACCAGTT
The DNA here is from genome assembly GCF_036705105.1 of Microcoleus sp. B9-D4. NCBI lineage: Bacteria > Bacillati > Cyanobacteriota > Cyanophyceae > Oscillatoriales > Microcoleaceae > Microcoleus > Microcoleus sp. B9-D4. The sequence continues at coordinate 168,890 of NZ_JAUBTS010000005.1, read as the reverse complement.
AACATTCACGAAGGAATTGACAGCACCTTGTTAATTTTGCAGCACTTAACTAAAGAAAAATCCGGTTATTCCGCTATTAATCTTATTAAAAATAATGGAGACTTGCCCAAGGTAGAGTGTTATGCGGGGCAATTAAATCAGGTATTTATGAACATTATTAATAATGCTGTTGATGCCCTGCGGGAGCGAGAGCAAAAGTCTTCAGTGGACGATATCGAAGCCAACCCTATCCAGATGACAATTACTACTTCTATTATTTCCGATAATTGGGCAAGAATTAGCATCAAAGATAATGGTCTGGGAATGAATGAATCTGTAAAAGCAAAAATTTTCGATCCGTTTTTCACCACCAAACCAGTTGGTCACGGGACGGGTTTGGGATTGTCAATTAGCTATCAGATTGTTGTGGACAAACACGGCGGGAGGTTGGAGTGCATATCCGCAATTGGAGAAGGGACTGAATTCGTGATCGAGATTCCGATCGCCAATTCCCGCAGCTAAGATCGATCGATCGAGCTAAACTGAGGGATAATGAAAACTCCCTTTGACCGCGGCTCCTCCTAGTTTGATGTGCAACCCTATGTCTACTGTCACTTTTGGTTTGTCAACCCCTATAGCGGCAGAGGCCGGGGCATCCTACGGCAGCAGCGAACCGCCACAACGCCCCACCGTGCAAGCAGAGTGGATCGAGGTATTGGTGGACTCTCCTTTCAGGGTTGCGGGGGACTCCCCTGGGGAGGAAAACAAGTTATTTACCTATCGTTTACCTGCGGAACTTACCGTGCAACCAGGGGATATCTTGAGTGTACCCTTTGGCAGTCAACAGGTAGGGGCGATCGCAATTCGGTTCATTTCTCAACTGCCGCCCGACTTAGATCCGGCGCGAGTTAAAGATGTCGAAGATGTTGTCAGTACAGGTTTTTTCCCACCGACTTACTGGGAATTGCTCGATCGCACTGCCACCTATTATTGTACACCTTTAATTCAAGTAATTAGAGCCTCGCTGCCGCCCGGTTTGTTAAGCCGTTCCGTGCGCCGAATTCGCTTAATTAAGGACGCAATTTCTCCGAATGCCGAAACATTTCTCAATCCCGCCGCGAGTCAAATTTTGCAATTGCTGCAAGCTCAAAAAAACGGCGATTACACTTGGCAATACCTCCAGCGCCAAGTTAAGGGAAGTTATCGGGGATTGAAAGATTTATTGAAACGCGGTTGGGTAGAAAGTTATTTAGAACCTCCCAATCCTCCCAAACCACAACTCAAACCGGCAGTGACATTAATTGCTAGTGCATTTGTCACAGATTTAACCAAGCGGCAACAAGAAGTATTGGAAGTTTTGCGGCGCGGCGGCGGTGAAATGTGGCTGAATGATTTGTTGAGAATTTGCAGTGCAAGTTCTTCGGTTGTAAAAGCTTTGGAGCAAAAAGGTAGCGTTGTAATTGACCAAAGGGAAGTTCTCAGGGGCGATCGCGGAATTTCTCAATTGCCCGATGCACCCAAAACTTTAACTCATTTTCAAGCTGAAGCTTTAGCGTTTATTAACTCTTTTTCGGGATTCCGTCAAGTGCTGCTGCACGGCGTTACAGGTTCCGGGAAAACCGAAGTGTATTTGCAGGCGATCGCCCCAATCTTAGCCAGCGGCAAATCCGCCCTCGTGCTCGTTCCCGAAATCGGCCTCACACCGCAACTTACAGACAGATTCCGAGCCCGTTTTGGCGAGCAAATTTGCGTGTACCACAGCGCCCTATCCGACGGCGAACGTTACGATACATGGCGTCAGATGCTGACTGGAACCCCGCAAATTGTCATCGGCACGCGATCGGCCATTTTTGCACCTTTACCTCACCTCGGCTTAATTATCCTCGATGAAGAACACGACAGCAGCTTCAAACAAGACCAACCAGCCCCCTGCTACCACGCCCGCACCGTTGCCAAATGGCGCGCCGAATTAGAAAATTGTCCCTTAATTTTAGGTTCCGCAACGCCAGCATTAGAGACTTTGGTGGGGACGCGCCGAGATTATTACTCGTTACCAAATATCCATTATTTATCATTGCCCGATCGCATTTATTCCCGGCCGATGCCGCCTGTGGAAATAGTCGATATGCGCCAAGAATTGCGGCAAGGAAACCGCTCAATTTTTAGTGCTTCCCTGCAAAACGCGCTGGAACAATTGCAAGCAAGACAACAGCAAGGTATTCTATTTATTCACAGAAGAGGACACAGTACCTTTGTCTCTTGTCGAAGTTGCGGCTATGTAATGGAATGCCCGAATTGCGATGTTTCCCTGTCTTATCACCACGTCGGCGAAGGAACAGCAGAAGTGTTGCGGTGTCACTACTGCAACCACACGGAACGACACCCGCAAAACTGCCCGGATTGCAGTTCTCCTTACTTCAAAAACTTTGGTAGTGGCACTCAGCGAGTCGAACAGGAATTAACGAGATTGTTTCCCCAATTGCGGGCAATTCGGTTTGACAGCGATACCACTAGAAATAAGGGGGATCACCGCAGATTGTTAACGCAATTTGCTAATGGGGAAGCTGACATTTTGTTGGGTACGCAAATGCTGACGAAAGGGCTAGATTTAGCTGGAGTCACATTGGTGGGAGTTGTGTCGGCTGACGGGTTGCTGAACTTATCAGATTATCGGGCCAGCGAACGAGCTTTTCAAACATTAACTCAAGTCGCGGGGCGTGCGGGCAGAGGCGACGATCCGGGGCGGGTAATTATTCAAACTTACACTCCCGAACATCGGGTTATTCAAGCAGTTAGGCGGCACGAATATGCGGGTTTTGTGGAAACAGAATTGGCAGAAAGAGCGGCGCTGAATTATCCTCCTTCGGGGCGGCTGATTTTGTTGCGGTTGAGCAGTGTAGATGCGGCGGAAGTTGCGGTGACGGCGGTACAATTAGCGTCTGTTTGTCAGGAGTATATTGAGCGATTGTCTGTACCGGGGTGTGAGTTGTTGGGGCCTGCACCGGCGGCGATTATGCGGGTGGCAAATCGCTATCGGTGGCAGATTTTGCTGAAGTTGCCTTTGGATGAGTCGGTGGATTTGTCTGATTTGATCGGGTTGCGCGATCGCACCCCGCGTTCTGTTAGTTTAACTATTGATGTCGATCCGTTGAATTTTGGTTGATTGGTGGTGGAGAAATGCGATCGGGCACAGGAGAGGGCGGGCACGGGGGCACCGCCCCTACGATTATTTTGGGGTAGGGAAACGGCATTGCCGTGTCCTCCGTTATATTAATTCTGGTTGCATTGGAATGATTTAACCGCAGAGAACGCAGAGAACGCAGAGAACGCAGAGGAAGAGATGAGAGAGATGAATAATTCCGATAAATATCGGATTTGATATTACTTAAACATCCGGGTTGTGCCACTCTCGCTCGATTTTTTCCAAGTCTTTCGCGGCTCCCAATTGTTGAAAAATTTGATGGGCACTGTTGTAATGTTGTTGGGCAAGTTCTGGGTTGTTGCGTTTGCGTTCAAGTCGTGCTAAATCGTAGTTGGCATCGGCAATTTTGCTAGGTTCTCCTAGTTCTTCTAACTTCGCTAAAGACTCTTTTAAAAGGGGTTCTGCTGCATCCAAGTTACCCCTAAGCATCTCAATTTCTCCCAAACAACCGCTCAAACTTGCCATACCGGAGCGATCGCCCAATTTTGTCTTAAATTCCAAACATTGTCGGTACAATTTCTCAGCTTCATCCCAATTGCCGAGATTTTTCTCTATATTTCCCAATAGTCCCCAACAAATTGCCATACCAGACCGATCTCCTAATTCTGTCCTTAATTGCAAAGATTGCTGATACAATATCTCCGCTTTATCCCAATTGCCACGTCTTAACTCGATATCTCCCAATAGCTCCCAGCAAGTTGCTATACCAGAGCGATCTCCCAATCCTCTCTCAACTTCCAAAGATTGCCGGTACAATCTCTCCGCTTCATCCCAATTGCCGCGATTTCGCTCGATATCTCCCAATTGTCTCCAACAAGTGGCCATACCAGAACTATCTCCCAATTCTGTCTTAAATTCTAAACATTGTCGGTATAATCTTTCAGCTTCATCCCAATTACCACGCTTTAGCTCAATATCTCCCAATACTCCCCAACTACTTGACATAACAGAGCGATCGCCTAATTCTGTCATAATTTCCAAACATTGTCGGTATAATCTCTCGGCTTCATCCCAATTGCCACGCCATCGCTCAATATCTCCCAATTGTCCCCAACAAGTTGCCATGCCAGAGCGATCTCCTAATTCTGTCCTTAATTCCAAACATTGTCGGTACAATCTCTCAGCTTCATCCCAATTACCGCGATTTCGCTCAATATCTCCCAATTGTCCCAAACAAGTTGCCATACCAGAGAGATCGCCCAATTTTGTCATCAATTCCAAAGATTGCCGGTACAATCTCTCTCCTTCATCCCAATTGCCACGCTTTAGCTCAATTTCTCCCAATAATAAACTAATTATCATAACAAAGGGAACATCTGGCAATTCACTGAATTTTTCTAAAATTTGTTGATAATACCACTCAGCCTCATTCAGATTCCACATTTCTTTTGCTACCCATCCTAACAGTAAATAGGCAATAGCTTGCAAGTAAATATTCCCTACTGCTTGTGCAATCTCTAAATATTCCTGATAAAAAACCTTTGCTTGTGACCAATCCCGCAACTTCTGAAAGACATTACCCAAACCATATAAAGCATTAGCTTCCCCGTGGCGGTTTTCCTGTTTGCGGGCAATTTCCAGCGATTTTTGATAGGCATTCACTGCCGCCAAAAATTGTTGCTCTTGCTGATAAGATTCTCCCAATCCCTGGTATACTTGAGCTTGCAGCGCTAAATTTTTTGTTTCAACAGTCAACTCCAATGCTTTTTCTAAATATTCTCTCGCTTTAGCTGGCTTTTCTTGACTGAGATAAGCAACTCCTAATTGATGTAAAATGTTGCTGCAAGCACTAGGATTTTTTTCAGAACCAGAATGGCTCGGACTGTATTCCATCAACAAAGACTCTAAAAGTTCTATTCTTTCTTTCTTCTCCGGTGGGTTTAATGTCCTAAAAATTTTTTCCAGATCGAGAGTTCGAGCAACGGCTTCATCTCTAGTAGCTTGAGTAGTTTTAAACAGAAATACCCCCGATTTCCACGCCCAAAAATCCGGTGCAAACTTCGCCAAACGAGTAATCGCATAGTCCGGCAAAACAAACAGGATCGGATGCGGAACGCTGGTTTTATAAGCATCTCGCACCCAATTAAGGTCTTGTAATACCGGAGGATATTCGTCAAATTTGCCGATCGACTTTTCCAATCCCCGCACAATTAAAACTAATTTTTTATTTGGCTCTCGCTTAATAGTAGGTAAAATCTTGATAATTTCATCTCGGAGAAAACGCAAATTCTCATCAAAACTCACAACTTCAAATTGAGTTTCTTGAGAAATCGGATGAGTTTTCAATCCCTCAATTAACAAATCCGCTTCAGCATTAAAATTAACTTCTGCAAACCCGATAGTCAAATTATCCGAAAAATCAACAAACGTCAAAAGTTGAGTAAATGCTTGCTGATTTACAGCTAAAAATCGCCCAATTTGTTGTGAATTACGATCGTTCTGGGTTAACATTGGATTCTCTGGCATCTCGGAGAGCTTTTTGGAATTCTTCATTTTGCTTCACCACCGGATTCGGATAGTTCCATCGATTTTTGCCGTTGTATTCCAAAACCGAAAGATTGAATAACATCAATTCACTGATTTCATCTTTATTAATATTTTTTGTCAAACAAACTTGAGCTAAAAGTGGATAATGATTTTGCGGGATAATCCGTTCAAAATTAAATTGTTCTTGTTTGATTGCATAGGTAACATCTTCAGCCATTATTTTATCGTGACCGCGACCTCTAGCTGTTATGGAAGCAGTTCGCATAATCTGGATGAGTTGGCGAACATGACCGCCGCTGGCTTTTGCCACTTCCAGCAATTGTTCGCGGGACTCAAAGATTGTGTCAACTTCAACTCGACGTTCGATTAAACTAGCCATAGCATTTAAGCTAACTTCATTGTAGTTTAAGTCACAGCTATCTCGATTAAATTCATAAATATTGACCATAGGGACAATGTGAGGACAATCAAAATTCTTGACGGCATTTTGAGACGAGTACAGAGCTCCCAGCGGAACTGTATAAATCATCGTACAGTTCAGTTCTTGAAGTTGAGCGGCATAGTCAAAAAATAAATGGTTTGCCACCTTGGGAGGAACGCGGTCTAAATTATCAAATATAATTAAAAAACCTTTATAGTTGGGAAACTTTTTACGCAGCTTTTTGACAGCATCATTTAACAGCAAGTTAATATCGGCTTTCAATCGAGAGATATCTTTTTCTAAAGTTTGGCGAATTGTTTTTTTCTGCTTATCAGAACCTTTGATTTGTGCCAGTAACTTGACCAACAACTTCGCTAAAAATGGAGCTTCCGGCCCCAAAGTTGCTTCTCCTTCGATACTGATTGAACTTTCAACTGTTCGTTCTGTTTCTTCGGTGACATCCTTAAACCAAGCCTCAAAATTATCCATCAGCCGAGAATCTAATTTCAGCCCCAGCCGCCGCATTTCAAACTCAACTCGCTTAATGGCAATTAAATAGAAATCTGTATAACCGACATCATTAATATCTGTCTCTTCGTTGACTTCCAGATAAATGACGCGATAATCTTTTTCCCACTCTTTTTGAATTCGCTTCAATTCGGTACTTTTGCCACAGCCGCGATGTCCGGTAAACAGGATTGTGGTAAACTGTTCGGGTTCTTGACAGTCTAAAATATTACTGACACCTGCGATCGCTTCGGTTTTGCGAACATCCGATAAATCAACATAATAGCGATCGAGATCTGCACCTTCTAAGGATTGGAGAGGATTACAGACTTGATAAGCAGTTTTGAGGGTAGTTGCGCGGTTGATAGGATTAGTGGTCATAAGTTTTTAATTTAGTATATTTGTTGCAGGAAACCTGAACAATGTATCAAAGTTAAGTTGTTTATGTACTTGTATTTTAGCAAAATAGGTTCGCAGTCAGGACTAAAGTCCTTAGAAAAAAAAGGACTGAAGTCCTTACTACAAACTAATGGGTAATATACCAGTTTTCAGCCGAGTGAAGTACAGATTCAACGGTAGGGAAACGGCACGGCGCCGTGTCCTTGATCCTGTCAACAAGGGCGTTAAACCCGCAGTCCGGCAGGGGTTGAAACCCCTGCCTCAAAGCAAAAGTCCTCGCTATGAGGACTGAGAAAAAGACTGGTAAACCGATTAGTCCTCTTCAGAGGACTTTCGCTATTAGACAGGGAATTCATTCCCTGGCGGACTGCCGGGTAGGCGGGAGGACTGGCGGACGAAAAGCTTAAGTTGACACGCCTTGGGCACGGCGCCGTGTCCGTACTGTAAATCCTACCAACTAAGGCAAATCCGTACTCCCCATCAGATAAAGGTCGCACTCCCGGGCCACGCCGCGCCCTTCATTAATCGCCCAAACCACCAAACTTTGTCCCCGGCGACAGTCTCCAGCCGCGAAAACTCCCGGAATGCTGGTTGTATACTTTTCGTGATCCGCTTTCACGTTGCTGCGCGCGTCGCGTTCCAATCCCAAGTCATCCAGCAAGGGCTGTTCCGGGCCGAGGAAGCCCATCGCTAGCAAGACAAGCTGTGCGGGCAACACTTTTTCGGTGCCGGGGATGTGTTTCGGAATGAACTGCCCTTTCTCGTTTTTCGCCCACTCCACCTCAACGGTGTGCACGGCTTTGACATTGCCGTTTTCGTCGCCCTCGAACTTTGTCGCCGTGGTGAGATAGCCGCGGGGGTCGTCGCCGAATTTGGCTGCCGCTTCTTCTTGGCCGTAGTCGAGGCGGTAGACTTTCGGCCATTCGGGCCAGGGATTGTTGGCGGCGCGTTCCGAGGGCGGTTTGGGCAGGATTTCTAGCTGTACCAGGCTTTTGCAGCCGTGGCGGATGGAGGTGCCCACGCAGTCGGTGCCGGTGTCGCCACCGCCGATGATCACGATATCTTTGCCTTCGGCGGAGATGAAGTTATCGTTTGTGCTCTTGTCTAAAACTGCTTTGGTGTTGGCTGTCAGGAAGTCCATTGCGAAGTGGATACCTTTTAATTCGCGGCCTTCAATGCCCAAGTCGCGCGGTTTGGTGGCGCCGGTACAGAGCACAACTGAGTCGTATTCTTTTAGCAGTTGTTCTGCTGGTAAGTCTTTGCCGACTTCGGTGTTGCAGACGAATGTCACGCCTTCGTCTTCGAGGACTTTCAGGCGGCGCATGACGACTTGTTCTTTGTCTAGCTTCATGTTGGGGATGCCATACATTAGCAGGCCGCCTGGTCGATCGGCTCTTTCGTATACTGTTACCCAATGACCAGCTTTGTTGAGTTGCGCGGCGGCGGACAAACCGGCGGGCCCGGAACCGATGACGGCGATTTTTTTGCCGGTGCGTTTAGCGGGGGGTTCGGCGGTAATCCAGCCTTCATCCCAGCCTTTGTCGATAATCGAGGCTTCGATGTTTTTAATCGTGACTGGCGGGTTGTTGATGCCGAGCACGCAAGCGCCTTCGCAGGGTGCGGGACAGACGCGGCCGGTGAATTCAGGGAAGTTGTTCGTTTTGTGGAGTCTGTCTAGGGCTTCTTTCCACAGTCCGCGATATACTAGGTCGTTCCATTCGGGGATGAGGTTGTTAATCGGGCAGCCGCTTGCCATGCCGCTGATAATTGTGCCCGTGTGGCAAAACGGAATGCCGCAATCCATGCAGCGCGCGCCTTGGGTGCGGAGTTTGTCCTCATCCATTGGCAGGTGAAATTCGTCCCAGTTGTGGACTCTCTCGACTGGTGAGAGTTCGGAGGGCAATTCGCGCAAGAATTCGATAAAGCCTGTTGGTTTTCCCATAGTGGTGTTCTGGTTAGAATTTACTATTCTGTCAGTTTCTCAAAGGTGAAGCTGGCGGGCTTCTGAATTAACTATTGTGATCTAAATTGTGTGCGATCGCACCTCAGATTGAGCAATTTGTACATGAAATCTTTAATATCGCCGGGAGTCGGGGAATTGTCGGCAGCGGTAAAATATAGATAGATGGACAGCAAAGAAACCGGGTTTTTTACGGGGATTAAAGGTTTTAAAGGTTTTGATGCAGTATTTTCGTCCATCGGGAGCATCTCACCTTTGCAGCCCTCCGCTAGAAATTGGAGTTTTGAGGCAGGAGGCAGGAGGCAGGAGGCAGAAGGAAAGAGGCAGAAGGAAGGAGCCAGAAGGAAGGAGCCAGAAGAAGTATTTTTACAAATATGAGATGCTCCCCCTCCATCAAACCCGGTTTCTACGTAATTTCAGCATGGCTTATTCTCCGACGATCGCATTTACCGATAATCCCACATCTGGAAACCCTCGCGGGTTAACTCGGACGGCCCGCCAGCGTCAACTTTCAAGCGCCGTCCCCATCAGGAGGGCTCGAAATACAATACAAAAAGTTACAGGTCTTGCAAAATATTAATTTCAGGATATACTACTGTAAATCGGTCAGATATATGGAGTTAATACCATCAACTCCTAAAATAGGTACACAAAGTCATGAGCATTACAATTGAGAACGTATCGAAACACTTCGGCTCCTTCCACGCCATTGACAACGTGAGTTTGAAAATAAAAAACGGCTCTCTAGTCGCGCTTTTAGGGCCTTCCGGTTCGGGGAAATCGACTCTGCTGAGGATGATTGCCGGACTCGAACCGCCGGACACGGGTCATATTTACTTGATCGGCGAGGATGCTACTCAGCAGTCGGTGCAGGAACGGCATATCGGTTTTGTGTTTCAGCACTACGCTTTATTCAAACACATGAGTATTAGGAAAAATATTGCTTTTGCGATGGAAATTCGCAAAGTTCCTAAAGACTCTATTCGCAGGCGGGTTGATGAACTTTTGGATTTAGTGCAGTTGACAGGTTTGGGCGATCGCTATCCTTCGCAACTTTCCGGGGGCCAGCGGCAGCGGGTGGCTTTGGCGAGAGCTCTAGCAGTTCAACCAAAAGTGTTGCTGCTAGACGAACCTTTTGGAGCATTAGATGCTAAAGTCCGCAAAGAATTGCGATCGTGGCTGCACAACCTTCACAAAGAAGTTAACATCACCACAGTTTTTGTGACTCACGACCAAGAAGAAGCTATGGAAGTAGCCGATGAAATTGTGGTAATGAACAAAGGTAGAGTCGAACAAGTTGGCACTCCTGCTGAAATTTACGACAAACCGGCATCAGCTTTTGTGATGAGTTTTATTGGGCCGGTCAATGTGCTGTCGAATGCTGCAGGTTTGTTCGCCAGCAACGCCACAACGGCTCGCAATAATGGAGCCGCTCATTCGGACGTAGTGTTTTTGCGCCCCCACGACGTGGAAATTAAAACTAAGCCGGAGTCTGGTTTTTCATTAGCAAAAGTCAGTCGCATCATTCATTTAGGGCGGGAAATACAAACCGAGTTAGTGTTAGAATCCGAGCAGGTAGTAACAGCTTACGTGAGTCGCGAGCGCTTCGATTCTCTACAGTTAAAGCGAGATCAGCAGGTTTACGTCAAGCCCAAACACGCAATGACTTTCCCTGCTTATTCAATTTAAATCAGCGGCTGCATCTTACGCAAAATACTATCGGGGAGCTTTTACAAAACACTCCTCCCACATCGTTACCAGGCTTGTGCCTGGTAATGCTGTCTCGTGGCTCTAAATCGGAGGCAGAGCCTCCTGAAATTCATTCCCAGGCTCTGCCTGGGAACGAGAAAACGAGAAAAAAGAGAAATCTCAGGCAGAGCCTGGGACGGAGAACTAGAAACAAGATAGGTGAAGAATATGACTGCTAACAAATTCTTGAATTTAGCAACTAGCACTTTACTTAGTTATCGCCGTTACATCCAGGCAGGATTAACACTTTGTGCAGGATTGGGACTCTCTGCGATCGCTTCTTCAGTTGCGTACAATTGGGAATACAAATCCATGCAAGCCGAACTGCAAGATCGGCTGGACAAAATAGCTACAGACATTCAGAGAGATGTTAGCGGCAATTTAGAAATAATTCGGGCTGCTGGAGCATTTTACAGCGTATTTGACGGCGTTCAAAAATCAGAAATGAAGACATTTGTTGGTTCTGCCCTCTACCGCCATCCGAGCCTAAAGGCGATCGCTTGGCTGCCCCGTGTTTCTGACTCTCCGCAATTCCTGACTGATGAAATAGATTTAGGTTTAGATTTGACTGCCAATCGGCTAGCGTTAGAAAAAGCGGCCAAAAGACAAGAAATCATCGCGACTGACCGCCAAAAATTGCCATCACAAATTCACCCCATCGTCTTCGTCTTCCTGCCAATTTTTAGTCAAAATTCTCCAGGCGATTCCGCAGCATGGTCGCCCAATTTAGCTGGTACAGATCCCGAAAATTTGAAAGGTTTTGCTTTCGGAATTTTGCTCGTCGATGCTATTGTTAAATCCGCTTTGCAGGAAACTCAACTCAACTTTGTCAACGTTTATCTTCAAGATGCTATGGCTCCTGAAGCAGAAAGGTTTCTTGCCTTTTATGAAGCCAAGACAAAAAGGATAATTACCGATGAAAACATTAAAAATAAAATCCAAATTGGGGAAAGAGCTTACTGCCCAGACGGCAGCAGTTGCACCCGCATTCTCAATATTGAAAATCGCAGGTGGTTGCTGCAATTACGGCTAACGCCAGAGTACATTAATCCTCTAAAATTTTGGCGCTCTTTGACGGTTTTAATTGTGGGGACAATCTTAACTTTGGTGGCGACACTTTATCTGATGAGCTTGTTAACTTATACCGAAAAAATTGAAAAGATCGCAGCCGAAGGCAGGGCCAAATCTCAACAGTTAGAGCAAACTTTGCAAGAGTTGCAACAAACTCAAGCTCAACTAATTCAGCAGGAAAAAATGTCTAGTTTGGGTTTATTAGTTGCTGGTGTCGCCCACGAAGTTAACAATCCTATTAATTTTATTTACGGCAATATCCACCACGCCAGGGCATATACTAGCGATTTGTTGGAGTTGGTAAAACTCTACCAAAAACAATATTTACACCCTCCCTCGGAAATTTCCGAGTATTTAGACAATATTGACTTTGACTTTCTCAGCAAAGATTTGCCGCAACTGCTGTCTTCGATGAAAATAGGAGCAGAGCGCATTGTTCAAATAGTCCAATCTTTGCGGAATTTCTCTCGCTTAGACGAAAGCGAAATGAAACCTGTCAACATCCATGAAGGCATTGACAGCACTCTGCTAATTCTGCAAAGTCGCCTGAAAGCTACAGACGATCGCCCGGCGATCGAGATTGTTAAAAACTACAGCCATTTACCTTTAGTAGAGTGCTATGCCGGACAATTAAATCAGGTGTTTATGAATATTCTGGCTAATGCGATCGACGCCCTTGAGAGTTACAACCTCGATCGCGGGCCCAAAGCAGCGCAAGCTAATCCGATCGCGATCGCCATAACCACAGAATATTCGATCCCCGATAAAATAATTGTGCGGATATCTGACAACGGCCCCGGTATGGCAGAAAATGTCAAAAAACGGCTGTTTGACCCGTTCTTTACGACTAAACCTGTGGGAAAAGGGACAGGATTGGGACTGTCAATCAGCTATAAAATTGTCGTAGAAAAGCACAAAGGTGCGCTGCGCTGCGATTCGACACCGGGATTGGGGACCCAATTCTCGATCGAGATTCCGCTGCGGCAAGAAGTCAGACAAGCTGTACCGTTTGTTTCGCGGAAAATATCGGAGGCAGCTTAGAAAGGGCTGGGGAAGGAAAATTTTTTCCCCATTAACTACTGTAATTCGGTCGGGTTATAGTATTATATGTAATAATGCCACAACCAATACTGCTTTATGCAGCTTAAACCGTTGGCACTGCCGATACTGTATAACCCAAACACGGCGAGACTAAATATGTTCAGTGACTTGCAAATTATTTACGAACGCGACCCCGCAGCGCGCAACTGGCTGGAAGTATTATTTTGCTATCCCGGACTGCAAGCAATTTTTTTGCACCGGATAGCAAACTGGCTTTATTCCGTTGGCCTGCCGTTTGTACCGCGCTTGATTTCCCAACTGAGTCGGTTTTTAACAGGTATTGAGATCCACCCAGGTGCGACAATTGGTAGGGGTGTGTTTATCGACCACGGCATGGGGGTGGTAATTGGCGAAACTGCGATCGTTGGAGATTATGCTGTAATTTATCAAGGAGCGACCATTGGCGGCACGGGTAAAGAAATAGGAAAACGGCATCCAACGCTGGGAGAAAATGTCGTGGTAGGAGCCGGTGCTAAAGTTTTAGGCAATATTCAAATTGGCAATAATGTTCGGATTGGTGCGGGTTCGGTAGTGCTACGGGATGTCCCTAGCGATTGCACAGTTGTGGGAATTCCCGGCCGCATTATCTGTCGGAAAAAGCAGGTGGAAGATGCTCTCAATTCTCAAGGAATACCGGATTTGGAAGCTCAAGCAATTCGAGCTTTGTTCGATCGAATTAAGGATTTAGAAGACCAGGTTAATTTTTTAAAAGCTCAACTCTCTCCGCTCACCACAACTGAATCAGAGCAACCCGAGGTCGAAAAACATAAATTATTCCTGTCTTCTGATTTATTCATTACACAGTTTTTAGACGGTGCAGGAATCTAGTAAATCTTTAATTTACAGAGATTTTTGCCAGCCACACTATCCTGCTGTCATTGGACAAACTAACTTTTATTCTTTCAGTAACTGGTTATGACTATTGCTTCTCTTTCCACTAAAACTTTTGATGAAACGAGCCGCCATATATTTCCTCGCCGCTCGCACTTGCCCAACAGAAGCAATGCTCTGTGGCGAATTGAAACTGGAGTAGTGCGAACTGTAACGTGGCTTGAAGATGGCACAATTATCACCTTGGGATTGTGGGGACCTGGTGATACGATCGGCAAACCGATATCAAAATGCGATCCTTTTCAAATTGAATGCCTCACTAAAGTCGAGGCAATTTTACTATCAGGCGATCGCTGGCTAAATAGAGATATTTTGCTCCGTCACATTCAGCAGGCTGAAGATTTTATGGTAATGCGAGGTTACAAAAGAGTTGATTTTATGCTCTATCAACTATTAACTTGGCTGGCTAAGAGGTTTGGTTCTGAGGTAGAGCAAGGACATCTGATCGATATGATTTTAACGCATCAGGACATTGCAGAAATTATCGGTACAAGTCGCGTAACTGTCACTCGCACCCTCGGTCATTTTGAGCAGCAAGGCTTGATCGATCGTCTGCCACTCCACCGGATTATTCTGCAACCTTCGGAGGTGTGGCACTACGAAATATAAATGGATATTAACTGTTAATAGTTTACGGCCGCTGATGTAGGCGGTAGGAATGCGATGCCAAAGAAATTATGGGTGGACAAGGCGATATGGGAGCCAATACATAGTTATATAGACAACAGATAATTTGTATTAAATTTAGGTTAATTAAATTAACTCATCGACTCGTCAATAAGTTCAAAAGCAAGGGCGCCGATCGCACTTGCTTTTTTCTTGCTATTGATTTCTTTCTTCTCACTGCCGTGAGTATGAACTCATATGTTGCACCATTCTCAATTAGCCTTTTATGAACAGGCTTTCCGGCCTGTTCCACAAGAAAATTTATCTTTTGTGGAACAGGCCGGAAAGCCTGTTGCTGACAATGGTGCAATATCTCAGTATGAATCAACTTAACGATGACACAGCATATATCCGCCTACCTACTTAGCAGTTACTTTAAGGGGGCGGTATTGCCTCTAATATACTCGCTCCCTGCAACATTTGAGACTTTCGGGATCTACCCGCTTCTGGGTATTCCCAAGACGGTGCAAAGGGCGGAACCAAGAAGGGGCAAGCTTTCCACCCACCCTGTACCCCCACGCCGAGCATCAGGCAGTTTCCGCCCCTGTGCCCGTGCTGCTCGTAATACCGACAGTGCCGACAGCTTAAACCTACATTTACGTTGCTCACGGGATTTCTCCAACCGTTTTTGTAATAAAAATATACTAACACCTGTACACCTACCGGAATTGTGTACTATGATATAATGTACAATTTAAACTCGATCGCCAGTGGGGAATGTGGAACTATCTTCTAGAGTACAATATGCCCTGTTAGCGCTCTTGGAACTGGCGAGCCACTACCCGAAGGATTCGCCCCTAACAGTAAACGAAATTACTGCTTCTCAAGAGATACCCGAACGCTATCTAGACCAAATTCTTGCTGTGCTGCGGCGTGCAAGTATTGTCCAGAGTTTGCGGGGTGCTAAAGGCGGTTATTTGCTGGCGAAAGAGCCTTGGCAGATTACTTTGCTAGAGGTGTTTTCGACACTCGAAGGATCCGGCAGCTGCCCGACCCAAAAAGTTTCGGAATCTGTAACAATTGAAAAAACTGCGGTGCTAGAAATTTGGCAGGAAGCTCAACAGGCATCTTGGGCTGTTTTGGGGAAATACACATTACAAGATTTGTGCGAACAGCGGGATGTTCGCAAACAAGCACATCCCATGTACTACATTTAAAGGGAGAGAAATTAAGCCATGAGAATTGCTAAGGATGTTACAGGAATAATTGGCAGAACTCCTTTAGTTCAGCTCAATAAAATTCCCCCAGCCGAAGGAGTAGTTGCTAAAATAGTGGCCAAATTGGAAGGGATGAATCCGGCTGCTTCGGTAAAAGATCGGATTGCAGCAAGCATGATTCAGGCGGCAGAAGATGCGGGGTTAATTAAACCTGGGAAAACAATTTTAGTTGAACCGACTTCAGGCAATACTGGAATTGCTTTGGCAATGATCGCGGCGGCGAAAGGGTACAGTCTGATTTTAACGATGCCCGATACGATGAGTACGGAACGCCGATCGATGCTGAAAGCTTACGGAGCTCAGTTGGAATTGACGCCCGGACATGAAGGGATGTTAAGCGCGATCGCCCGTGCGGAAGAAATTGTAGAAGAAACCCCCGACGCTTTCATGCTGCAACAGTTTCGCAACCCCGCTAATCCAAAAATTCACCGGGAAACAACGGCCGAGGAAATTTGGGAAGATACAGAAGGTAAAGTAGATTTTTTAGTTGCTGGAGTTGGCACCGGTGGTACTATTACGGGAGTTGCTGAAGTAATTAAACCGCGAAAGTCTAGTTTTAGGGTAATTGCAGTTGAACCAGCCAGCAGCCCCG
Organism: Microcoleus sp. B9-D4; assembly: GCF_036705105.1. Lineage (NCBI taxonomy): Bacteria > Bacillati > Cyanobacteriota > Cyanophyceae > Oscillatoriales > Microcoleaceae > Microcoleus > Microcoleus sp. B9-D4. The sequence continues at coordinate 152,648 of NZ_JAUBTS010000005.1, read as the reverse complement.
TGCTTTCTGGAGGCAAATCTGGTGCTCACAAAATTCAAGGGATTGGTGCAGGATTCATCCCGGAAGTGTTGAAACCAGAGTTAATTGATGAAACAATCGCAGTTAGCGACGCAGATGCGATCGCCTACAGTCGCCGACTTGCCAGAGAAGAAGGATTGTTGTCAGGAATCTCAGCAGGCGCGGCTTTGTGTGCCGCAATTCAAGTCGGCAAGCGTCCCGAAAATGCTGGAAAATTGATAGTTTTTGTGCAGCCTTCTTATGGCGAACGCTACCTCAGTACAGCGCTGTTTAAAGATTTAGAATTGCCGACCGTCAGTGAACTCGAAGAATTAGTCAGCAAGTATTAAATTGTAGTAGGGGCGAGCGTCATTACTGCGACATTGCTATCAGCTTAACCCGAAAGACCGCCAGGGAATTAATTCCCTGGCTCAAAGCGAAAGTCCTCGCTATGAGGACTAATGAGTTAATAGTCCTCTTCAGAGAACTTCAGCTTTGAGGCAGGGGTTTAAACCCCTACCGGACTGCACCGAAAGCGCATATTTGTTGACAGCAATACTCCTGACCGAAAGCATCCAGGATACAAGCCCCCGAATTTATCCGTAGGGTCAATGCTTCAATCTAAAATCTAAAATCTAAAATCTAAAATCGATTGACCTTACCCTACTTTTCAGACTTGATACAACTTCCAACTAGCCATTGCCAACATTCCGTAAATCACAAACTTTAGCGGGCGTTGAGGCATAATTTGGCAGAATTTAGCACCTACTAAAACTCCGGGCACTGAACCCAACCAAATCGGCAAAACTAAACTCCAGTCTACCGTTCCGAGGCTGAGGTGTCCCAGAGATGTAAACATCAACAAAATTGCCGCCTGCGAAATATCTGTACCCACCAATTTAGAAGTATCCAGGCGGAAAAAAGCAATCAGCAATAGTGCAAACATCGAACCGGAAGACACGCTAGTGATTCCCACTATGCAGCCTAAAATTGCTGCCGCACTCACAGTACAAATACGGCCATAATTAGTATTTAAGTCCCATTTAGGGGGCGAAGGCAATTTAAAACTAGGGAAAAATGTTTTGACCACTAATTGGGTCAGGGATAAAGCGACAATTAGTGCGATCGCTACTCCGAGACAGCGCAGCAATATGCTGTCTAAGTCCTGACTTCCGCTGGATTTGATGCAGTGTAAAATCCACACGCCAGTCAGCGAACCGGGCACGCTGCCCAAAGCCAGCCACTTAACTATTTGCAAGTCGAGGGTCTTTTGCTGCCAGTGTTTGAAGCCACCAACAACTTTCATCAGTGTGGCTGCTACGACATCCGAACTAATAGCAATTGATGCCGGAATCTGGAAAACAAAAATTAACATTGGGGTGATGAGCGACGCTCCGCCAACTCCGGTCAAACCAACGATAATGCCAACAAAAAAGCTGAGAAATGATAGTAATAAGTAGTTCACGTTTATGCCCAAAAACTGTGTATTTAACCGCTGCCAACCAACCAACCAACCAACAAATAGATAGATAGATAACTGGCGCGACTCCTGCAACACAGCTACACAGGCAAAGTATTACTCGCATTTCAATATTTTTAACCCAAAATTTTGCTCTTCAACGCTTGAAACTTACCGCGTGTTCAGCTACAAAGTTTAGGGTAAAAGTAAGTAAATGCAAATAAACAAAACTACATTAATTGTAGTGTAAAAGCTCCCTGATTTTATTATATCTACCTGTGTAACTGATTGAAAACCCTGGATCTATTTATGGGGTTTATATTCGGCTTTTTACCTTGAAGTGACGAGCGTCAAAGGTAAAACAGAGCTGATGTTAACCGAGTCCTTGCCGGAAAAGAAATCGGGAGTATCGAGAATATTAAAATGAATCAATGCCACAATGACAAGAGTGAAGGCTGTTGAGGAAACTAAACCCGTCAATAACTCTTTTTTGAGGTTCTTTTCCTTGGGTTTGTCTGTAAAAACATCTAAAGTTCCTAGCTGCATCAACAGAATTCCCGCAATATTGGAAAGCCAGTAGCCGACAATTGTGCAAGGAAACAGTAAATCTGGGGAAAGCCAGCTACAGATATACCCAAAGGCGTAGGCAATTGGCAGATTGAAAAATATGTCGTTCCACCAACACAGCGGTGATAGCAAATATCCAATTGCCAGAAGCAACCCGCCTCTGATCTTTTTAAACCAGACTTCGTTAAAGCCCTTAGCTTGTGGCAACTGTTGGCTTAGTTGTCCTGCAATCTGGTACTCTTCAATCACTTTTTTAGCGTTTTCCACGTTAATAGCTCATTACTCGATCGACTTACCGTAGTTTAACAGCCCAAATCAATTATGTCTAGTAAGTCAATCAAGTTACCGTATTTTGTGGAGTCGGCTAAATCTACTTTGTTTCCGGTACAAAAATATCTATCCGAGAGAGGTTGTTGAGAATGCTGGCTGGTGATAATTTAGGCGCCGATCGACAAATTGAAAGTTTCCGGCAAATGCTTGACAGTTTGCCAAAGATATGCAGTGTCGATGCCCCAGTAAAATTGCAGGTAAACGAGCAAAAGCCCGATCGCGACTGTCACGCCCAGCAATTTAGGGACTATTTTCGCGACAGTCTCCAGCACTACGAATGCTGCCCAGATAGCAGCACCTAAGATGAGAATGGAAGCGATCGTGGCAACTGTATCGCTGTTCATGGTTAACTCCTGTTGGCAATCAATCGGGTATTACAAAACTACTTGGGCTCAGTGCAACTGCCAAAATCGAATAAATTACTCCAATCCCCAATAAGCCCACAGCAAAACTGAAAAATAAAACCATGGCGTCTGGGGGATTGTAGGTATCGTGGTCAATTTGGTGGCGAACGGTGAAGTAATGCTTAGTTGAGATTAAGACTGTCGCCCAACCTATTAGAGAGAAAATTAAACCCAACTTCCACCCCATCGCCTGACGGTAATGTACGGGCATTTGCACGACGCGAAGTCGGATGATGACGACGCCAAACCCCATGAGTGCGATCGCGGCCCGCATCCATGCTAAGAAGGTGCGCTCATTTGCCGATCGATCGATCGCCCGCGACAGATTTTGCTGCTTTGGTTTCTCATCATCTACTTGCATCGGTTTGAACGATAATTGCACGCGATCGAACTCTTTAATATTCATATTAAACCGCCACCATTATTCAGGTGCCATCAAACCAAATGAGCTAGAAGGAACGGTGAACATATAATAAATTACCCCAGCCCCTAGGATTGCGATCGCGAGGCTAAAAAGAATTACCCAGCGATCGGTAGGTTCATAAGTATCGTAATCGATATCGTGACGGACGCCAAAGTAGTGCTTAGTTGAGAATAACACCGTCAGCAAACCCACTGCTGAAAAAAGCAAACCCAACTTCCAGCCATTGCCGGGAGTTGGGAGTAGAGGGGGATGAAAGGTGCGAAGGCGCACGATAACTACGCCAAAACCCATCAGCGATATTGCTGTCCGCATCCATGCTAAATAAGTGCGCTCGTTTGCCAAGTGATCCCGCACCCGCGACGGATTTGGTCGCTTAATCTTTTCTGTATTTACTTTTGTGGATTTCCAATTTAATAGCATAGATCAACCTTTTAATTTTAACGGGAAATGAGAAGGTAAACCGATATATTTTCGCTGAGACGATTATCCGCCGGGGAGCGATACCCGGCGGGATTTTGCGTTGCAACGGGCTTTAAAAAGCCGATCGCATTACAACTTCACTAAAACTAATCATTTTCCTCAGTTGGTGCGTTGGGAACTTGCGTATCTATGTAAGCCTGAGTCACATCAGGAACAAACCAATTCGCATCCCCAGGCTGGAAAACCTTAGCAGTAGGAACGTTGAATTCTACAGCCCCCGTAGCGGGATTAGCTCTGGCTACAACTTGAGTGCCGTCAACTATCTTAACAGCTAGACCGCCAGTCAATTCTTCTGAAGGTTGATCGGTCGTTCTTAAATCGGTTGCTTTGACATCGCTGGGTAGATAAATTCCATCGCAATCCCATTTATGTTCAGTTGTTTGGCCGTCAGCTAGAAAATAAAGGGCATTCTCGTAAGAAGACTCCGCTGCTTTTTTGCGTTTCGGGCCGTAGACAGCCAGGGTTTTTCCTGTCTCGTTGCGGCACTGACCCCAAGGTTTTCCAGTTTCTAAAGTGTATTTTTGAAACTCCAATTGAGAGATTTTTTGCTGAAGTTGCTCAGGGGTATAATTCTGGGCGGTATCGGGTGCGTCTTTCGCTGCCTTGAGAGTGTTCAGAGCTTGAGTCACCTCTATGTAGTCGGGATTGCTCGCATATTTCGGCGTTTTTGGAGCGTCGGCCCAGGAGGGAGGAACGAATACTAAATTGGCGGCCATTACCAAGAGCACTAAAACAAATTTGAAGATTTTCACAATTTTTCTCCTTTTCTCGATTGTCAGGTTTTTTCCAACTTTCTGTTTGCTTGCTATTTTAGGACTTAGGCAAAAACAATATCTCTTTAACTGGTTTGCCTGAGAAACCAAATTTTGCAGAAGCAAAAAATCTGTTTTTTTAGGATTATACCTATTGTCTAAGTCGCTCTGCGTGGGGTAGGGGCGAAGCTATCGGGCGAGCTTTTAGGGATTCACACTCAAGTTTTTAGCTCGGTTTGATTCACCACTACTGGAGTCATTGAGACAAGAGGTATATTGTTGCCTAAGTCTGGCAATTAGCTAGCTCAAAAGATGGTTTCAAGTTTCGTGACTACTTGAGGCTAAATTAGTTTGAAGCTGCTTTTAGCTTGGTCACTCACTTCATTATTAACTTAGCATATTGGTTGATAACTTTCAAGCAATTTATCGTCATTTTTAAGCAAAAAATTGTTAAGAAAAAAGTGATGAGTTAGGACTTATGACCTATTGCAAATTATCTACCTAGAGAGGGATGAAAGTAGCGAAACATTGGCCGATCATTAGTTAGATTAAAATGGCGGGAGCAGCCGATAACTACCACTTTCAATCAGGATGAATATTCCCAAACCAATCAAGACAAAAGGGACAACAGCCTTGGTATAGCGAGTCAAAATATGGGCGATCGCCCTTTGGCGAGTTAACCGGTAAGCGGCATAAGACCAAACACCTACCATCACCGAGAAAACCGCCAAAATCACTACCAAGCTCGGCAAGTCGCTGCTAGCAAACAGCGGCAAATAGATACCGATGTTGTCTCCCCCGTTAGCCACTGTTACCGCAGCCACATTCAAAGTTTGGGGGTTGAAAAGATTCGCTAATTTTGACACAGCAGATGAGTTAGATTGACGGTTAAATTCGCCCGATACTGCTTGTACGTCATTTTCCTCATTTTCTCTCTTGACTAAGTGACTGATGCCGATCGCGATCGGAACCAAACCCAGCAAACCAATCCAAGCTTTCGGAACAATTAACCCACCAAAAAAACCGGGCAAACTAGCAGCGATGAGTGCCGCAAATCCGAGGTACTTACCGACAAAGATATGCCGGGGGCGGAAAGTATCATTTACCTGGGCGAAGAACAGCATCGAAAGCACCATATCGTCGATATTGGTTGCGGCAAAAGATGTAATCCCGGTAATAATCGCTGCTGCAATCCAATTCATGTGGTGTCTCTGCAATTTTTCTAAACTTCAGTTTCGCTGGCGTTACCTCTGCTCATAGTTATCAAACAGAAAGCGCAACCAACTAAAGATATTATACTTAAAGTTGGGCTGGCCAGAGTGCCGCTTTTAACCAGAATCGCCATTCCCAATCCGATTAAAACAAAAGGCACAAGCTGATTGCCGTAGCGAGTCAAAGTATCCGCGATCGCCCGCATCTGAATTAACCGATAAGCAGCGTAGCACCAAACGCCCACCATGCTGAAGAATACGGCGAGAATCACCGCCAAACTTTCTAAAGTATTGCTAGCAAAAAGCGGCACATATATCCCGATATTGTCGCCCCCATTTGCCACCGTCACCGCTGCTACGCTGTAAGTTTGAGGAGACAAAAAACTGCTAAAAAAAGATTTCTCAGATTGCTCTAATTCTGCCTCAGCTTCCGAATCATCAGTATCTGGATTCAGCAAGCGGCTAAGCCCGATCGCAATTGGCAGCAAACCCAGCATTCCGATCCAATCTGGCGGAAAGATTAAGCGGCCAAAAAAGCCGGGAAGGCTAGCCAAAACCAGTGCAGTAAAGCCCAGAAACTGACCGAAGACGATATGCCTGCGCCGAAATACTGCATTCACCTGCGAGAAAAACAGCAGCAGAATCAGAATATCGTCAAGGTTTGTAGCCGTAAAAGCCGTCATACCCGTAGAAATTGCTGTTAGTAATTCATTCATTTCTGTGTCTCCTCAGATTTTTTATTTCGTTCTACTCGCTGGGATCGTATCTTAGGAACGGGCATCTTGCCCGTTCCACACAAATTAAATTTTATTGTGGCTAGTTGCTCCTAGCCTGCCCTTGAAAGGCCGATCGACAATGCTGCAATATCTCAGTCAAAACCAGTTGCTAAAAACTCTTCGTCCTGGCTGCGAACTGGTAACTGCTAATCAAAAACCATCACTGTCAAAGGGGACTGTTTTCAATCGAACACCACCGTAAATTGCATTTTCTTCGTCAAATTTGGCATGAATTGCGTCAATACCATGCTCCATCGAACGCACAAGTCCAGGAGAGCGCCGCCGCTGCAACACAAACCACCCGCAAGTAGCAACCAAATACATCAAGAACAAGTAAGGAAACGCATCGTAAGGAGCTTCGGGAACAGGGAACATAGTGCTGCCTGGAATGCCCACACTGCCCGCAATCGGAATCATCATAAATGCGATCGCCACAGCCGAAAACGCTACATCTCGCACGCGCAATTTACCAATTTTGTGCAGGTAAACCGGAGCTGCGATCGAAATCAAGATGTATACAGTTAAAAATCCGTAGCTGCAAATTGCCCCCAAATAACCCATACAATCGAACAGTTTGATGTTAAACATAGACATCACAGCAGGCACCAAAAATGTCATAAATGTACACATCGTTACTGCAACGTGGGGAGTTTTATTAGATGAATGCGCTACACCTAGTGAAGAGTGAAACAAACCGTGGCGCGCCATCATAAAAAACACTCTGGCGGCTGGATTGATGCTGCCGAGCACGCAAGCAAAAAAGCTAAATAAAGCGCCGAAAGCCACTAACTCTCCCAGCCAACCCATGCCCACTTGTTGCGCCAGAAAAGTCAGAGGTTCTTCACTATTAGTAATAGAAACTCCAGTACCGCTAAAACCCAAAACCTCAATATAGGTCATCAAAATGAAGAATAAGCCTGCCATGACAGCACTGCCCATGACAGCCCTGGGGATATTTTTTAAGGGTTTTTTCGCTTCGTCGCCCAGAGATGTAGCGCTTTCAAAACCAGAGAAACCAAACATTACTAATACAAGTCCCGTCGCTATATTGCCGGGAGTTACGCCTTCCAAAGTTAATTGCGACATATCCAGGGCAAAACCTTTGTGCGCCCAGATGATCATTCCCAAGATAAAAATCGCCGCCACTGATGCCCCCTCCAGCCACAGCATCGCCATAGCTGAGAGTTGGATATCTTTATAACCTGCATACCAAGCAACGCCGGCCCCGATCGCTAACAGCGTAATCGGCGAGGGATGGATGCCTAAATGACCGATGAAAGTACCCGTAAAGTTGGCAAAACCACACAAAACGGCCATCGCAGTAAATAGATAAGCGAGTACCAAACTCCAGCCGCAAATTACGCCGGCCGTCGGGCCAAGTCCTTTAACAATATAAGAATAAAGAGAACCGGCAGAAGCCGATCGACTCGCAAATTGGTTGATATTGATGCTGACAAACACTAGGCCGATCAAGCCGATGAGAAAGCTCAGCCAAGCCCCGTTACCCGAAAGAGCGACGATTAAACCTATATTAGATGCGGGTATAGTTGTAGGTGCTATGACGGCAAAGGATTGAGCTAAAACCTCCCCGAAGGATAGGCAGTCCGGCTTTAAGCCGTGTGCACTCTGATTTTTTGGCGTTTTCTTGGTCATTTATCTTCTCTCTTTTTGTCGATCGACTTTTGGCGATCGGCTTAAACTTGTCGGTGCTGCTTCAGCATCGGGCCCTGCGTTAGAAGCTTAAGTATCACCTTAAGGCTCTTGACAGGTAGAATCAAATGGTATTTTTTATCGAATTAATAAATACAAGTGATGCAGTGCCACGGCCCAAGAACTGTTGGAAGACGAGACCTATCTGTCGCCACCAGCCCAAACCCTTGATGTTAAAAGGAAAATTAAATAGCGGCTGGCGACCGTGCTTTTCTGGGAATTCCAGCCTGTACCAGAGACTCGAAAAGTTCAGGTCAAAGTTTAGTCGCCAGAGATTTTTATCTCAAAAAATAACTGTATTTACTAAAAGGGTACTCAGCATGGCCGGAATGACACTTGACCAACTGCGAGTTTTTCTAGCTGTCGCGGAACACCTGCACTTCAGCCGCGCAGCGGAGGAACTTTACATTACCCAACCCGCTGTCAGCGCGACAATCCAAAGCTTAGAGGCGCAATACGGAGTAAAACTATTTCACCGCATCGGCCGCCGCATCGAAATCACAGATGCTGGGAAGTTGCTGCAAGTTGAAACTCAGAAAATTCTCGACCAAGTTGCTTTGACTGAGAGAGGTTTGCGGGAGTTGAACGACTTGCAGCGAGGCGAATTAAACTTGGGTTGCAGTCTGACCATTGGCAATTATTGGTTGCCTGATAAACTTAGCAAGTTCAAACAAAAATATCCTGGTATTTGCGTGAATTGTACTCTGGCCAATGCCGAAGAAATTTGTGCGGGGACGGCGACGGGAACATTTGATTTGGGTTTAGTGACGGGAGACATCAAAGCTTCGCTTAAGAGCACTCTGGAGGAAGAAGTTGTAGGCAGCGAACGCTTGCTGATTGTAGTTGGCAAATCTCACCCTTGGTTTGAACGTGCAGAGGTTAGTTTAACGGAAATTGTGAAAACGGATTGGGTGATGCGAGAAGCTGGTTCTGGAGTTCAGCAAATGTTGGAAAAAGCTTTGCAAAGTTGGGGCATTAATCCCCAGGAATTGAATGTAACTTTAGTTTTGAACAGTAGTGAAATGGTAAAAGCAGTGGTGGAAAGCGGCACAGGTGCAGCGGCTATTCCTGAATTGATGGTAAAAAAAGAATTGCAGCTATCTACACTGCGAGCAATAAAAATTTCAGCTATCGAACCGAGTTCAAATGTATCTTTTGAAATAATTAAACCTGTTTTGAAACTGAAACACCGACAGCGCTTTCAAACGGGAATTGCTAAAGCCTTTGAACAGATATTAACTTAAGGTGCTGGTAATATCATGTCTGATCGATCGCCCATAATACATAAGCCGGGGCGGGTTTGTGAGATTGTCCGTTAGGGGCAAATATTATTGGTGAACCCGCCCCTACAAGAATCAGGGTAATCGACCGGACATGATATAATTGGTAATTCAGGACATACGCACGAATACTCAAGAAACCGGGTTTTTTACCGACATAAAAAGCTAAATTCCCTGTATTTTTGTACTGGACTTGTGCACCGATGGTCAATCGATTTTAGATTTTAGATTTTAGATTAAAGAATTGAAGCATTGACTTGCGCGAGATAAATACGTTCGGCAAGTTTCATCGGATACAGGTTTTTTATTTCTGGACGGATGAATCACGTGGCGGGTATCCTGGATGCTTTCGGTCAGAAACCGGGTTTTTTTCCGAAAATCCTTCGTTGTAGGTCACAGATTAGGTAAAAAACCCGGTTTCTTTGGGCTGATGCGTCCAGGGCTGTTATCTCTCAACCAATTTCCTCAAGTCCAATAAATTTTTACCCCCATCACCAACAATCAGCGGCAATTTCCCATCCCATTTTTCTATAGCCTGCCTTTCCAAAAGTTCGGGAGTCAAATTGTCCCGCAGCAACCTTTGCACTTCGGCTTCTCCCTTGGCTAAATTCACCTTAGCCTCAGCCTGTTTTACTGCCTTCAGCGCTAAAAACTCCCCTCTTTTTGCCTCCTGTTCGGCAATTTGTTTCGCCTCCACCGCCTCGCTAAACCGCTCAGAAAAGTGAACGTGTACTAAAGAAATATCGTCAACGGCAATGTGATATGTAACCAGCCTCAAGGTCAAACAATCATCAACGGCGGCTTTAACTTCTCCCCGTTTAGTAATAATTTCTTCAGCCGTGTATTTGGCCATAACTGCTTTTAATACTTCTTCAACTGCCGGATCGATAATGCGAGCTACGACTTCTTTTTCGTCACCTATTTGTTGAAAAATAGCATTTGCTTCTTCTGGGATAATGTGCCAGTTGAGCGCTACATCCGTGAAAACATCTTGCAAATCTTTTGAGGAAGCTTCAGCGGAACTTTCCTGTTTTTGTACCCTGACGCTCAACTTTTTTACAGTATAAACTGTGGGGACTATTACGTGAATTCCTTCTCCTAGTACCTGTTCTTGCACTTTACCAAACTGCATCAGCACGCCCCGTTCTCCGGCGTTGACTATGATAAAAAATTTGGACAAAATAGCTAGACATACTATTACTACAGCTAGTTGAACAGCTAGGTAAAACTCTTTATTTTTTTTATTGCTGGATTTGAGTGAGTCAACGTTACTGCTGGATTCTAAAACCATATTCCACCCCGGTCGCACTTAATTCTCTGCTCAAGATTGACTTAATAGATATTCTATTTTCCTGCCATCAACAACTGTTCAAAATCCGCTGCAGCCAAAGGATGGCCAAACAAATATCCTTGCATTATATCGCACTTATAGCGCCAGAGAAAATCTTTTTCGGCTTCTGTTTCAACTCCTTCGGCAATTACCTCAAGACAGAGACTGTGTGCCATTTCAATAATAGCTTTCACAATCGCTGCATTTGTGCAACCATCGGTGATATTGCTGATAAAACAGCGGTCTATTTTTAAAGTATCGAAGGGGTATTGCGTTAGATAGCTTAAAGAAGAATATCCAGTTCCGAAATCGTCAAGAGATATACAAACTCCCAAATTTTTCAAATGTTGCAAAGTCGCGATCGCACTTTCGGCATCTTCTACCATCAAACTTTCTGTCAGCTCTAATTCCAAACTGCTCGCTTCCAAACCAGTTTCTGCTAAAATTTGGGCAACTCTGCAGCTGAGATCCGGTTGGTGAAATTGGCGCGGCGACAGATTCACCGCTACCCGCAGCCCCGAAAAACCAGCATTTTGCCAAACTTGCATTTGCTTGCAAGCTGTCTGCAAAACCCATTCGCCTAACTGTATAATGAAGCCTGTTTCTTCGGCATGGGGAATAAATTCTGCGGGCGAAATCAGCCCTTTTTCTGGATGCAGCCAGCGCACTAAAGCTTCTGCGCTCATAATCTTACCTGTCTGGACATTGACCTGCGGCTGATAGTAAACTTGGAATTCTTCTCGTTCCAATGCGTCGCGCAAACTTGTTTTTATCTGCTCTAATTTGTCGGTGGCCTCTTGGTTCAATTCGCTGCTTGGCGATCGCAAAGTATTGTATTGTTCGGCGAGAGCTTCTTGTTTTTTCAAGCGGCTCGATATCGCACCCACAAGTTCAGCTTTACTAAAAGGTTTAGTCAGGTAATCATCTGCTCCCAATTCCATACCTTGCCGCATTTCAGAGCGATCGGCTTTACCCGTGAGAAAAACAAAAGGTACTGTAGCAGTAACAGGATTAGCTCGCAAGGCCATCAGCACCCCATACCCGTCAAGTTCTGGCATCATCACGTCGCAAATAATCACGTCGGGAACATTTGACACCGCCGCATATAAACCTTGTGCTCCATTTTCTGCACCCGTCACGTCGAAACCTTCAGCTTTGAGGAGTTTGAGAATATTCTCCCGAATTACTTGCTGGTCCTCAATCACTAGAATCTTTTTCATACGTCATTCCCTGAAAGCGGTATAATTGATAGGCGTTACTGAACGCGATAAGCGTCCCAATAACTGAGAACGCACAGCTCGATGGGCCCAAAAGCCGAATATTTTCCGACACAAATAGCAAACGCCTGAAAAACGCTAATTTTTCAAGCACAACTAGATTAATGTTTCTCTGCTTACTCAGTGCCGTCCGTATTATTACGAGGTTAATTAATAATCTCTCAACTAATTCTAGGCGATCGACAGTTAGCAGCGCCTTAAATAACTGCTAAACTAATTGTGCCGCCTGAACGATTGTCTGCAAACAATCTCAGCCTATTTATACCAGTTGCCAAAAACCATGCAACTGCAAGCAAGTTCCAAACCCTTGCAGAGTCAGTCTTTCCCCCTTCTTCAATGTAAAATCTCAACTTTTAAATCTCAAATGGTATTACCTACTGGATTCCCTGAACCCGCACAGATTGGGGTGATAGAAGTTAAGCAATATCCTCAGTACCGCGCTGTCACCTACACCCACGCGGGCGATTTGCGACAAGCGACAGGAATCGCCTTCAATCCCTTATTTCAACACATCAGCAACAACCAAATTGCGATGACAACACCAGTAGAAGCGCGCTACACGGAAACTTCCGGGCAAATCGATGCAGTTCCCCAAGCTGAAGTTTCGTTCCTCTATCCCGCACCAAATATCGCCCCCAGTAGCGTTAACTCCGCTGTAGAAATCACGGATACTTCGCCGATGACGGTTGTCAGCATTGGCGTGGGCGGGGCCTACACTTGGGAAAGCTACGAAAATAACCTCCAGAAACTTAAAGATTGGCTTCAAGAACATCCCGAATATGAAATAGTCGGGCCGCCGCGCCGCTTTTTTTACAATTCCCCGATGACGCCGGAAGCAACTAAAATCAGCGAGGTACAAATTCCCATCAAGTCCCGCTGACGTGAACAACTAATTCGCGAATGTGACCCCGCTGGCGGTGTTCCCACAGGTAAATTCCCTGCCAAGTTCCTAACAGTAACCTGCCGCGATCGATCGGGATTTGTTCAGAAGTATGAGTCAGCGCAGTGCGAATATGGGCCGGCATATCGTCTGGGCCTTCGGCATCGTGAATGTAGCGATCGTCCTCCGGTACCAGTTTAGCCAAAAAGTTAGCCAAATCCTTAAGTACATCCGGGTCAGCATTTTCTTGAATCACCAAACTAGCAGAAGTGTGGCGCAAAAATAAGCTACAAAGTCCCGTTTTAATACCTGAATTCGCCACCGCATCTTCTATCTTAGGAGTGATTTTGCACAGAGATTTCCCTGTAGTTTGAATCTTGAGTATCTGTTGATAGTGAGTCATAGGATTTGGGATGTGGGATTTGAGATTTGGGATTTTCCAAGAAACTCTTGCAAAAATATTCTCCTATTGTTACATCTTACTTCTTCCTTTTTTATTATGTAGGTTGGGGTTGAGGAACGAAACCCAACACTCATTAATTGGATGTTGGGTTTCGTTCCACGGGCCCAACCTACCACTACCACTACTACCACTACTACTGGTATATTAGACCTCTCCAATAATTATTGTGGAACAGGCATCCTGCCTGTTCAAAACTTACTATTCGGTCGAGGTCTAATAAAAATAGTCTACAACAGCTTGGGCGATCGCCTCCGTACCATTTTTATCCAATTTATCCGACAAACGGGGCGGATGCAGCGGTTGTCGCAAAAACTCCCAATCCCCCTCAAAAAACTCCGTCGCCGTCACAATTTGATGTTCCGCATAATTTTGAAGCCATTCCAGCAACACCGCAGCTTCTGCAAAACCTTCTCTCATTATAGAAACAACAGGTATTTCCAAGCGCAAAGCTTCCGCAAAAGTGCTGTATCCCGGTTTAGAAACTAAGCGCCCGCAGACAGGCATAATATCAACCGGACGGGGTAAAATCGGGAGAGATTTTGCAAACTCCTGATTTTTGACTTTAATCAAATTCGGCAAATCGGGTGCTCCCGCATCAAAAGTAATAAATTGCCAGTCGCTAAATTGCTGTAAATTTTGATAAGGAATTTCCTCTAAACCCAATCCGCCGAAAGTCAACAATACAGTTTTTTCCAGCGGTGTTTCGATGCCGAATACTTCCCGAATTTTTTCGTTACTATAGCGAGGATTGCCACCAGTCAAGCCCACATCTTGAATATTTGGAAAAGCTGTCATCGGTTCGTGCAAAGGAAGACGAAAAAGCCGATCGCACATTCCGAAACATTCACCAATCCAATCTGCCATTTCTACAAATTCCCCGCCCCAATCTCGATAGATAAAATCCCACCCAAAATTGCTCATCATCCAGCAGGGAACCCCAGCCGCTGCCGCCATTCGCGTTGCCAAAGGAGGAATATCTGCCAGCACCAAACCCACCCGATTTTGCTTGATAAAATTAACTTCGCTGGCAATTAGGGAATTTTGCTTTTTCCGAATTTCCCGCAATTTTTCCAGCGTCGCGTCTTTATCCATATTCAAACTGTCAGCTTGCACGACTCCGACATCAAAAGCGCGGGGACGGTGGATAAAGTCGCCCGTAATATAAGATTCTAGCAGCCAGCGAGGTGCTGTTGTTGTGATAATTAGTAAGATATCTGGATTTAATTCTTGAATTTTTGCAGCTACCGAGGAGACTCGGACAGCGTGGCCGAATCCGTGATTTGTGATGGCAATATATAATGTTGGTCGAGACATTGATAATAGGGAATTGGGAATTGGGAATTGGGAATTGGGAATTGCGAATTGGAGGTAGAGACTGGAAGCCAACAAGGCAAAGCTTCAACCGACGTACAACCAACAATGACACAATTAATAACTAATGACTATCGAATATGCAAGAACTCATCAATCGGACGCGCCCTCAGACCAAACAGGCAATTGATTAATCTTGTCCAGGGTTATATCTACATACTTTTTACCGTCCGCTGCTAGATTTTCCCCAAAATATCCCTCATCGCCGTCATGCTTGTGAGGGCCGCTCAAAGCTGCTGCATAGCGGCCTTGCAAACGAGCTTGGTTGAAAGGAGAAGTCGCGTACCAGTACCAGCGACTCGGAAAAACTATGCCGCCAATATCCTCAATTGAATCGCGAGTGCCGTGAAAGTGGAAAATGCGATCGGCCTCTGCAAAACCATTTTCTCCCGAAAACACGCCCCCAACCGAAACAACCGTAATTTCTGCCTTCAGCCATTCTTTAAGATAGCGAGTAGCACCCAAAGCAACTTGTGCACCGCCGCTAGTGCCAATTAAAATAACTTTCAAAGGTTTTTGAGGATTAACTGAAATGGGAGATTGAGCATTCATGCGATCGATAATTGCCTTAGCCATTCCCTGATTGTATGCAAATCCGTAGCGATAATCTAGAGAAATTGCAAACCTCCAGAGATTGCGAATTTTGATGAATATATCCCCCGCAATCGGCCCGCTTTTTGCCTGTTCTGCAAACCGCCAAAAAGGAGCTAGCCACCGCTCTCCTCCTAAACTTTTGTTAGACGCTGAATAAGGAAAAACATCGCCCACTGCTACACACTGCGGGTGACTTTTAACTAAACGCTTGAGAAAAAACTCTTCACCAGGGGTTAATTCATCCCCTGAAAAATCGCCAACTCCCGGTAAAAAGATGATATAACAATTGAGCTGCCAAGACTTGCGGGCTTCTAAATTGCCCTTGTTTGAGGGCAGTATCTCCCGTGGATTTTTCTTGATACCAAACGTTTCGGCACTTTGATTCAGCCACCATATAACAGTTCCCACCGGCGAAAGAATGCCCCAAATTATCAGGATTACACCTGCTATGAGCAACAAATTTAAACTTCCCCCGCGCAGCCATGCAAGTATCCGTAAAATCAATCTTAGCATTTAATAAAATCTGGTAGAATGCCAATTAATTACCTAATTACCTACAAATAGTTCGGTGATTCTGCTGTATTAGAGCTTATTTTGTAAAAGTTGTCAACTATCTTGAGGAGCAGGAGTTCAACGTGAAGGGAGAAGATTCAATTGCAGGCTTGGGGGCAACGCTTTGGAACGCACTTTCATTGAACGGCAATTTTTACGAAAAAACTCCCTACACTCGCAGAACTAAGCGGATAGCTTTAACAATTGTAATTTTAGCTGCGCTGTCCCGCGTGTTGGGCAGTGCTGTCATTTTGTTAATCAATCGAACTGAGCTATCAGTGTTATTTTTAGCACTTTGGATAGATGGTTTGGCAGTCGCGGGGGGTTATTATTTTTGGACTTTCACTATCTTTAAAATCGGAGAGTGGCTGAAGCAGGGGCACGTAACTTATGGGGAGTTGTTGGTTCCGATCGGCTTTGCCTACGCCCCCCAAGTGCTGAATTTTTTAACGCTAATTCCCTTGCTGGGAGAAGGAATAGAGCGCATATTAGCTGTCTGGAGTTTGCTAGCTGTAATTGTGGCGGTTCGCCAAGGTTTGGATATTCAAACTCGCTGGGCGGTGTTAATTTGTTTTGTGGGTTGGCCGTTGATTCAAATTGCGATCGGCTTTGTGAAAGTAATTGAACAGTTGCTTTCACGATGGCTTTAATTCATCAATACGGCAGCAGTATAGTAAACTCGCTGCCCTCTCCAGGTTCCGACTTGCAAATTAACTTTCCTCCATGTTGTTCTACCACAATTTGATAACTGATAGACAATCCCAAACCCGTCCCCTTACCTACCTCTTTAGTAGTAAAAAACGGGTCGAATATTTTACCCCGCACCTCCGAATTTATACCTACACCATTATCAACAATGCGAATCGCTACTTGATGGCCTTCCGCGACTTCAGTCCAAATCTGAATTGTCGGAGTCTTTTTCGAGTCAACTTCACTCCCTCTTTGCCGATACAAAGCATCAATCGCATTAGTCAATACATTCATAAATACCTGATTAATTTCTCCCGGATAGCAGTTCACTAAAGGCAAATTGTCGTACTCCTTAATCACTTGAATATCAATTAATTTGTGATCCAAAATCATCAACGTGCTGTCGATACCTTCGTGGATATTAACCCATTTTCTATCTGATTCATCTAGTCGAGCAAAGTTTCGCAGCGACAGCACAATATCGCGAACCCTCGCAGCACCAACTCTCATGGAATCAATCATTTTAGTGAAATCATTCATCAAGAAATCTAAATCTATTTCCTCACTTTTATTTACTATTTCGGAATCGTAGTTGGGGTATTTATTTTGGTATAAACGTATTAAATCTAGTAAGTTTTGAGCGTATTCATTGGTGTAATGTAAATTTCCATAAATAAAGTTAATGGGGTTATTAATTTCGTGAGCAATTCCCCCTACCACTTCTCCTAAACTGGACATTTTTTCACTTTGGATTAGCTGCAATTGAGTGTGGCGGAGTTCTTCCAGTGCAGTTTGCAATTTCTCAGTTCTTTGCGCTACTCGCGTTTCCAGAATAGTATAAAAACGGGCATTTTCTAGAGAAATAGCTGCTTGTGCAGACAATATTCCCAAAATTTCTAGCCTGTCGCTAGTAAAAGCACCCTTTGTTAAATTATTTTCTAAATAAAAAATACCCGTAAGGTTGCCTTGATGGATAATTGGCAATACCAGGATAGATAGGGGTTGATTGCTCGCAATATACGGGTCAAATTGAAATTGATCTGTTCTAGTAGCATCATCTAAAACCAAGTATTTTTGAGTTATTTCTACATAGTTAATCAAGGAAATTGGGAGAAGATCGGATTCGGCAATCGGCAGAGATTGCAACAGAGTTACATCATTAAACTCACCTGTAAGTCCAGCTTCTATGAAGAATTGATTACCTGTCTTGGCAAGAAATAATACTTTTTGAGCGCCTGCGTTTTCCTTCACAAGCTGTACGAGTTTCTCTAGCAAGCGGCTGAGGATAATTTCGCTCGAAACAGCTTGAGATGCTTTGATAACAGTTGGTAAATCCAGCATCAAGCTATTGTCAACAGTAGTGGTAGCAGTCATGATATCAACATTTTTAGATATTGCTCCTTGATTGCGATCAACTAAATAATGATAACGGGATTCTAAGTATTTAACTTTTGCTATAGCTCCCCAGCGGATGTAGGCATAATAAGCTTTTGTCAGATAAGATCGAGCAATTATCTCTTTATCCAAAGATTGATAAAACTCTCCAGCTAATTCATAGGCTAATGCTTCTTCTTGGATGTAACCGTTAGCAGCCGCTCCTTTAATAGCGAAGTCATAATAATCCATTGCTGCAAGTTTATCGCTAAAAATTCTAGCTTTCTCAGCTTCAACTAAGTCGTACTTGTGCTGATAATTCATGGGTGCATGGTAGGCCCACTTTTTCATGATTTGCTGATTAGAGTTAACAATAGCTAAGTCTGCTTCTTGATTGTCACTGTCAGGATAGTGAGCGAGGATGGCCAGCGAATAGTAGAAATTGTGTACCCCAACAGTGATTAAGCCGATCGCCCCATCTGCATATTCTGCCGCTAATTTACCGCTGGCAACAGCCGGAGCATAATCTTTAAATAAATAAAGCAGCATCAATTTAGCAACATAAGCTGCAAACAGCGACATTCGATTATTTTCTTTTTGCCAACGCGACATCACAGCAGGTTCATCCAACCTGCAGCTAACTAATCGTACTTGCTCTGCTGTTTGGCTTCTTAAGCTTGAAGCAATTACTTGCCAAATTTTAGCATAACCTATGGCAAATTCGTGTTTATTTCTTAGCAAAAATTCCATATAAACCGTTTGTTTATCTTTGACATATTCTAGCGGTTCTCCTACCACAAATAAATTGGTGATATAGTGCATAGAATTATAAACTGCCCATTCTAAATCCCCAGTCTCGACACCAATTTTCATTCCTTCTAGAAAGGAAGTCAGTGTATTTTTAGTAGACTCTTTCCAGATTCTGATATGAGCATTAAACATTACATAAACCTTAGCTTTCTGTTGGCGAGCATTAAATTGTTCTAGCAGCTTTAAAGCGATTAGTCCAGCGTAGTAGCCAGCTTCGATGTCGCCTTCGATACCGCACAGCATCATTCCATAAAGAGTATAGGGAAAAGTAGCTAATGCTGAATGACCGCGATCAATACAAAGATTGACCATAGTCAAGACGAGGGAGGACACAATTTCTGGTTTGGCAATATAAGCAGGAGGATAGAGGGCTGTCAGGATTTCCATAGCTGCCAGTTGATAAGGATCTGTCATAACTGGCAGGTTTTCTAATTCCTCAAGTCGCGGCAATTTTTGCACTGCAATGGTTTGGTTATCTAATAGGTTTACTCCCAGCATTTCCAGCACTTCTAGACCTGTTTCAACAGCTTTTATCATCTGGCTTTGAGCCTGATAAAATAGGATTTTTAGCTGATACACTTTCACTATGTCAAGCTGGTTTTTAGCCGATCGCAAAATCACTTCTGCCAAAACTTCTGCTTGCTCAAAGTTGGTGTTTAAATATTCCGCTTCCAGCGTCTCTACATACAACCGCAGCGTCATACTATAGTGGCGATCCCAGCTATCAGATGCTAATAACGACATTCCCGCATTCAAATACTTAACAGCGGGTTCATAAGCGTTAGCTGCTTTTGCCTTATGTCCAGCCATTAAATTTAATCGTGCTAATTCATCTTTTTCTGATTGCCGGGTGAGACAATCAATTCCTACATTCAACTGGTTGATAATATCAAAAATTCTCTCTTCTACTTTATCGGCGGGCGTATTTTCAAATAGCAATTTACCGATGCTAAGATGAGTGGCTTTCTTTTCATCATCAGGAATCAGCGAATATGCCGCTTGCTGGACGCGATCGTGCAAAAATTTATAGCTGACTCGCGAAGAATCGAAAGTTAAATTAACTCCGGCTTCTCCATCTAAAAATAAAGGAATGAGGTAACTCTCATTCAATGGAAGTATTAACCCCGCTTGCAAAGCATCCCAGAGTTCAGTCGCAGTGACTGACGGAGATTTTGCGTTGACAGTAGAGAGAACATCTAGAGTGAAACTGTCCCCAACACAAGCGGCTAATTTCAAAATTTCTTGTGTAGTCTCTGGCAGTTGTTGAATGCGACTGGCTACCAGTTCAACTACACTCTTATCTGTGATGCCAATAGCCTGAATCTCCTCAATGTTCCACTGCCACTCCCCTCTTCTTCCGGGAGACAGCAGCCTGGTAAAGTCAAATATCAAAAGTTTTTCTTGATAAAGAGTGTTGAGCAATTGCGTCAAGAAAAAAGGATTTCCACCAGTCTTATTCCAAAGTAACTCCGCTAAAGGTTGAATTCTTTCTGAGTCATTCAATGTCTCAGAAATCAACTCAGTCACCTGGGCTAAAGAAAGAGGTTCCAGCACTAAATTGTTGAGAATAATCCCCGTTTCTTGAAGGTACTCCACTGTTTGCATTAAAGGATGTGTAGAGCTAACTTCATGGTCTCGATAGGCTCCAATTAATAGTAAATATTTGCTATCGGGGTCAGTTGCCAGCAATTCCATTAATTTCAACGTCGCTGAATCTGACCACTGCAAGTCATCGATAAATATGACTAATGGATGCTCTTTTTGCGCGAATACGTGGATAAATTCTTTGAATAGCCTGTTAAAGCGGTTTGGTGCTTCAGTTGGGGCAAGTTCGGGAACGGCAGGCTGTTTGCCAATTACCAATTCTAGTTCGGGAATCACGTCAATAATTACTTGTCCGGCATCGCCTAGTGCGGCTAAAAGTTTATGTTGCCAATCTTGTATTTTTTTGCTATTTTCCGCAAGTAATTGCTGGATCAATGATTGAAAAGCTTGAATTAAAGATGCGTAAGGTATATTCCGCTTGAATTGGTCAAATTTACCTGAAATAAAATAGCCCCGCTGTCTGGTGATGGGTTTTTGAATTTCGCTAACTACGGCCGATTTGCCTATACCTGCATAACCCGACACTAAGATAAGTTCAATTTGGGAAGCGGAAGAAGTTTCCTCACAAGGATTAGCTACACGTTCAAATGCTGCCAATAGTTCGCTGACTTGTGTTTCCCGCCCGTACAATTTTTGAGGAATCAACAACTGACTCAATATATCTAAGTTTCCGGGATTAAAATCGACTATCTTGCCTGTAGTTTCTAACTGATATAAACAAATTTCTAAATCGGCTAACAAGCCGCCTGCTGTTTGATATCTATTTTCGGCATTTTTAGCCATCAATTTCATCACAATTTGTGAAATTGCTGGTGGAATGTCTGAATTAATTTGATGCGGTAAAATTGCTTGAGAAGCTATGTGACTGTAAACTATTTCTAAAGGGTCGTTGCTCATAAATGGCAATTGACCTGTCAGCATTTCATATAAAGTGATTCCGAGAGAATAAAAGTCGGTGCGGTAGTCGAGGGTGCGGTTCATTCTCCCGGTTTGTTCGGGAGACATATAAGCAAAAGTACCGACGAGCGAGTTAGTATTATTAATTTGGGGATTTTCTTTGGACAATAGTGAAGCAATGCCGAAATCTGTCAGTTTAATAATTCCTGTGTGGCTGTTGAGGATGATATTGCTAGGCTTAATATCTTTGTGAATAATTTTTTGAAGGTGGAGATATTCTAATGTTTTTATGAGTTGGATGCCAAACCTCAAACAGGTTATGACTTCGAGCTTTTGTCTGGACATGAGTCGATCGAGAGATTCGCCCTCAAAGTCTTCTAAAAGCAAGCCGAGACGGTTGTCAAAGGTTTCTAGGCTAAGGACTTTAACTAGGCCCGGATGGTCTAAATGTTGGCGAATGCGATACTCGTGCTTGATCCGGGTAATTGCATCGAGGGTGGGATATTCAGCGTTCAGGATTTTGAGTACAGTTGTATCTTGGTGGGTGGGGATTTTTCCTCGATAAATAATCGTTTCGATACCTTCGTGGAGAGTGGAGTGGATTTGGTATTGGGAGAGAAATTGCATGGAGTTCTGCTGAGAGTTGAAAATATATCTGATTCGAGTCGCTGTTCGCTGTTGACTGTTGGCTGTTGGCTGACGGCACGACCACCCTCAACCGTCAAAAGTCTTGACATGGCAACTGTTATATGCTTAATTCAACCATGTACTTAGGCCAACAAAAATCAAGCTTTATGTACTGGGACAAGAATCTATTTATAGATAAAATGATAGTATTCATGGAATCAAGCCATTTTGCTACTATTATTCTCAATTAATATCCGATCGACAGCGGACGGCAACCACACCCCTACTATTCGGGTCTCCCCACTGTCCCTACCCCCTTAGCAAGATACATTGTTAAAGAAGGAAATACACAAAAATTTACATCTATAATTTGTGTAGTGTTCCAAATCGCTCCTCACCAGCAGCGATACAGCCCTCGCCAAGACAGTAGGATAGAAAAAATATGTTTGAACGCTTTACAGAACAAGCCATTAAAGCAATCATGCTAGCCCAAGAGGAAGCGCGACGCCTCGGTCACAATTTTGTAGGCACCGAGCAAATTCTTCTGGGGCTCGTCGGCGAAGGCACTGGCATCGCTGCAAAAGTATTACTGGATATGGGCCTCAATTTGAAAGAGGCGCGCAATGAAATCGAAAATATCATCGGTAGAGGTTCTGGGTTCCTCCCGCCGGAAATTCCTTTTACGCCCCGCGTCAAGCGGATTTTTGAGACGGCGCTGAACGAAGCGCGGCAGTTAGGCCACAATTACATCGGCACCGAGCACATCCTGCTGGGGCTGATTCAGGACGATGAAGGGGTGGCGGCGAAGGTGCTGCAAAACTTGGGGATCGATCGCCAGAGAGTCCGCACCCAGGTAATTCGTGCCGTGGGAGAAGTCGCGGCGGTACCTGGAGGTAGGGGAGATAGCGGCGATCGCAAAATCCCGACTTTAGAAGAATTTGGCACAAACTTGACCAAGTTAGCAGCAGCCGGCAAACTCGATCCCGTGGTGGGCCGCGAAAATGAAATCGAGCGCGTGATCCAAGTGCTCGGCCGCCGCACGAAGAACAATCCAGTGTTAGTAGGCGAACCGGGAGTCGGCAAAACAGCCCTCGCCGAAGGCCTCGCCCAGCGGATTGTCAATAGAAACGTCCCGGAAATTTTAGAAGACAAACAAGTAATCAGCCTCGATATGGGTTCGCTGATTGCTGGTACAAAGTTCCGAGGCGAATTTGAAGAACGGCTAACGAAAATCATGGCCGAAATTCGTGCTGCCGGCAACATCATTCTGGTCATTGATGAAATTCACACCTTAGTCGGTGCAGGCGCAATTCAAGGCAGCATGGACGCCTCCAATATGCTCAAACCAGCCCTTGCTAGAGGCGAATTGCAGTGTGTCGGCGCCACTACCTTGGACGAATATCGCAAGCACATCGAGCGCGACGCTGCCTTAGAACGCCGCTTCCAACCGATCAAAGTCGGTGAACCGAGCGTGGCTGAAACAATAGAAATATTGTACGGGTTGCGATCGGCCTACGAACAGCACCACAGACTGACGATTTCCGATGCAGCTATAGAAGCAGCGGCTACACTGTCAGACAGGTACATTAACGATCGATTTTTGCCAGACAAGGCGATCGACTTAATTGACGAAGCAGGTTCCCGCGTCCACGTCTTGAACTCGCAAACCCCGCCCGAAGTTAAAGAACTCAAAAAACAACTTCCGGCTGTTAGCAAAGAAAAAGATGCTGCGGTACGGGAGCAAGACTTTGACAAAGCTGGCAAATTGCGCGATCGCGAATTAGAAATCGAAGCCGAAATCGCCGCAGCTACTATCAACAAAAGCCAGATCAGAATCTCTCCCATCGTCACCGAAGAAGACATCGCCCACATCGTGGCTAATTGGACGGGAGTACCAGTCAGCAAGCTGACAGAATCCGAATCGGAATTGCTGCTGCACATGGAAGATACTTTGCACCAGCGCTTGATCGGTCAAGAAGAAGCTGTCAGCGCAGTTTCTAGGGCTATCCGTCGCGCACGGGTAGGCTTGAAAAATCCCAATCGCCCGATCGCCAGTTTCATCTTTTCCGGCCCCACAGGCGTCGGCAAAACCGAACTTACAAAAGCCCTGGCCACTTATTTCTTCGGTTCCGAAGAAGCCATGATTCGGTTAGATATGTCCGAATTCATGGAACGCCACACGGTTTCCAAACTCATCGGTTCGCCTCCCGGTTACGTTGGCTACGACGAAGGTGGCCAACTAACAGAAGCAGTCCGGCGCCGTCCTTACACGGTCATCTTGTTCGACGAAATCGAAAAAGCTCACCCGGATGTCTTCAACATGATGCTGCAAATCTTGGAAGACGGCCGCTTAACTGATGCTAAAGGTCGGACAGTAGACTTTAAGAATACACTGCTGATCATGACCTCAAACATCGGTTCGCGAGTGATTGAAAAAGGCGGCGGCGGTCTCGGTTTCGAGTTTGCTGAAAGTGCCGCAGACGGTCAGTACAACCGCGTTCGCAGCTTGGTAAACGAAGAACTGAAACAGTTTTTCCGTCCCGAATTTATCAACCGCTTGGATGAGATTATCGTCTTCCGCCAGTTGAACAGGGAAGAAGTCAAGCAGATTGCGGACATCATGTTGCAGCAAGTCTTCAGCCGTTTAACCGAACAGGGTATTACTTTGTCGGTGACGGACCGATTCAAGGACTTGTTAGTTACAGAAGGCTACAATCCCAGCTACGGTGCCCGACCTTTACGCCGCGCAATCATGCGGTTGTTGGAAGATGTACTGGCTGAGGAAATGCTGTCTGGGAAGCTGAAAGACGGCCAAAAGGCGATCGTTGATGTGGATGAAAACGGTCAGGTTAAGGTAGTGCCCGATGGTTCATCTGAGCCGAAATTGCCCGAATTCGCATTAAGCCATTAATGCGCTCTAAAAACGAATAAATACTGTTGATTAAAAACCCGGTTTCTCGGAGAAACCGGGTTTTTAATTAAATAATACCCGTTAAAAAAAAGCAAGTTTAGGCACGCTCCAAATCCTTATATAATCAGTCATATCAAATTCGGTAGCATCGGAATTATTCCTCTCTGTATTCTCTCCCTCTGCGTTCTCTGCGCCCTCTGCGGTTAAATCATTCCGATACAACCGGAAACGATATCATTCCCAATTCTAAAATCTAAAATCTAAAATCTAAAATCTAAAATGGTATGAGTTATGACTCTATTATCCCAACACATTATCTACAGCAATTTCTACATCTGGAAAAGCAAGAATTGATAAAACCTGACCCCGCTGAAATCTTTGAATATTTTGGTATCCCGAAGGAGAAGGTTCGCGATAAACTACTACACATTGCTCGTTAATATCTACCTGCCAAACTTCTACAATATTGTCTTCGGCATAAAGAGGAATTTTGATATTTCTGTCAGTTTCAGCGGTTGCATCCGCCACTTCCACAATTAGTAAAATATCCTCAGACTGAGGATGTCCCGATTCGTAAAAATCATCGCGCCGTCGCAGTAAGGAAATATCCGGTTCAGGTTCCGAGCGATCGTCCAATTCTACCGGATCTTGAACTCCAATGGTTACTCTCGATAATAAGCGGATATAGAATAACTCTGTCAGACGCTTGACATGAGATGTATGCCTTCTACCGACGGCGGCCATTTGAACGATTTCTCCTCGAATCAATTCAACTTTATCATCTTTTGTCAAGATGCCAGATTCAATCATCTGATGATATTCTTTTACTGTGAACAGGCGCTTCATAAACTGAGTTGTCATAATTTATTTATTTGGCGCTCCTTTTAGTTGCCCTTTTTCTGTTTCATCGCCTTTGCTGCTTTCACAATCTCAAATCGCGGCGCAAAAAAAGGAATTTTTACCTATTGATCTTAGTTTGCTTTTAAGGTATATTTTAGATAATGGGAGTAGTAACTTAATTTTTAAAATTGCCACTATTCCCATTATTAAATAATACATTGTCAAGCTAACAGTGTCAAGCTTTTTACCCAAAAAAAAAAGGGCGATTTTTCAAAACTTCATCAACAAATAATCATAGGGTTAGGGTTTTGGTAAACCCACCCTAACCACCCAACAAAAGTTGATTAAGGGAAAATTTAATCCCACGATTGCAATTGTACAACCCAATGCTGCACGACAGCAGAAATGCGATCGCGCCGCGTTTCAAAAGTAGCAGCAATCCAGATAAACGCAATGCCAAAAGCCAAACCAATTGCCCATTTAATCAGCGGATAATCGAAGATTAGAACCACCAACTGATAGAAAACATTGATAAAAAAAATTCCCGTTCCCACAAACAAAAACGCCCGAACTCGCAGCGCCAAACCCGCTGCAATCGCCACCAAACTAAAAGCTGCCGCAACTAAACCGTGGCTTTGCTGAGTCAAAAGAGGCATCCCGCAAATCAGCGCCGTTGCGAGCATTCGTAGAGTGTGGCGTAGCGGTTTTTGTGCGGGTAATTTGAGAGTGCGATCGAACTGAGTAATATAAAGGAAAGAAAGCCCCAAAGGAGTAAAAAACCACTCCGGCTGAGTCAATCCTATTTCCCCAAACCACCGCAGCAATATCCAGTCAATTATCGCCACACTCACATAGGTACAACGGACTTCCTGCCTTTCCCAAGCTAGGAAAACATAGAAGGCGGCAGCTATCAGCAAGCTAATCGGATAAAACTTAGCCGGACTTTCCAAAATAGTAACTATTGGAATCAGCGAAGCAATTACCTGCCAAGGTTTTTTTGACCAACCCCAGTTGTCCCAAGGCAAAATGTAAATGAAATAGGCAAATAGAGAAGCGAGGGCAACTTTCCAAGGCCCCAGCGGCCCGGAAATATACTTAACTAAAGGCGTATTGATCCAATAAAGCCGGATGCCAAAGGCTTCTAGCCAGCCCAAGTAAATCCAAATTTCTGCCCATTGGCGATCGAGATTATTTCGCCCTTGCAAGAAAGCATATTGAACTAATAAAGCACCAGTGACTAATCCTAAACTTATACCGGATTTAATATCATTGGCAGAAGCCCAAATCAGCAGCAAACTGCTCAAAGCCCAGTGCAGGTGAGCAAATATTTTTAACTCTGCATTAGTTAAATGTAAATAATTGCTGAGCCAAGGAGATAAAATGCGATAGATATATGTTAATGTTGTGCCGAGAGTAGCCAGGACAATTAAGCCATCTCCAAAATCTCCTCCTGGTGTTTGAAAAAGTTGATAGAGTAGCGATTCGTAAGCAGCAGCGGACACGCCAATTAATCCTAAATAAACCAAAGGTTTGAATTCTGGCTCCCGCCTACCAATACCGATCGCAATTAAAGACGCACCCAACACAGTTAAACCAGTCCAATTCGTCAAAGTGTGCGATCGGAAAGTTAAACCCAATACCCCGTAAACCAAAGGTATAAAATGAATGCTAGGTAAAATTGTTGGATCGCGGTGGCGGCGCCGCCACACATCGCCCAATAATTGCGTAGACAACCCGAGAGCGATATTAGCAACTGCTAAATTAATCGTAGTGCGATCGACAAAACTCAAACCGACTGCTGTCAACAACTCCAAACTCCAAGCCAAGGCATAAATTGCCAGAGGGGAAAGTTGGCGTAAACTTCGGAAAATAATCGCAGCCATTATCACCAAAATAGCAGCCAAAACTTTAGCCGAGGGCGGGAAACTCAAGCTACTGCCTGCGTAGAGTTCATAGGAATAAAAAGTAATAGTTGTTAACAGTAAGCCGGCGAGTAAGATTGCCCACCCATCTAAAGCTCGATCGTAAATTTCAGCTAATTGAGAAGACTCAGGTAAACGGCTGGAAAAACGAACAATCATGCTGCGAAGCAACCACAGACACAAAAGAGCGATCGCCCCGGCAATTCCCCAATCCCAACCCGACACAAAACCTAATTGATCAATCACCGCAGCTACGAAACTCAAGCCCAACCCCACTCCAATCGCAGCCGCTGGTATCTCGACTAAATAGTAAGTATTGACCAACATTAATCCGG
This sequence comes from Microcoleus sp. B9-D4, assembly GCF_036705105.1. Lineage (NCBI taxonomy): Bacteria > Bacillati > Cyanobacteriota > Cyanophyceae > Oscillatoriales > Microcoleaceae > Microcoleus > Microcoleus sp. B9-D4. The sequence continues at coordinate 124,780 of NZ_JAUBTS010000005.1, read as the reverse complement.
TGGCAACCCCCAAACCAATTAACCGATATCCCGGAAAAATAAAAATTAGAACTTGGGCAACTATTAAAGCGATCGTACTAAAGGTACTGGCAACTTGTTTGTGAGGAACCTCAGTATATTTAGCAACAGCAGTCAAAGCCAAAGGAGTCGCCAGCCAGAGCAACCTCCACTGAGGGCGATAAGTGGCAGTACCCGCAATCACATAATTTTGCAACAAGACAAAGCTAAATCCTGCTAATACTAAGCCCAGATACCAGGAACTTTGGAACCATGCAGGATGCCAGCGTAAAAAGGCAGAGTTTTCTTGGGAATTTGCCGCTTTCATCCAGACAAAAAATACCCATTCACTCGCCATAAAAATTAATAAGATTGCCGACCAAATATTGGGTGTCTGGTTTGGGAAAAATAAGTCAATTGCCGAAGCGATCGCGCCTAAACCCATAATGTGAGTTATGGGAACCAAAATTGCCGGATTTCCCTGTTGTTCAGTCGCAGAAGCCGGGCTCGAAACTCGCCGGGAATTGTCGGGAATTATGTATTTCCAAGTGATCCAACCTAAAATTAAAGTAGAGACTAATAAATTGAGAGATCGCCAAAACGGATTGACAAAACTAATAACAGTTAAAACACTCCCCAAACCGAGAGCAAGGTTTTCGCCAAAACTGGCAAGTTGAAACTTTCGCTTGCGGTAGAGCAACTGCGCCGCACTTACCATTAACATTAAATAAGGCAACAGCAGAACACCCCAAAAAGCCCAAGGAGTTTCCTGGGAGTTTGTAAGCTGAGTTAAAAATGCCACAAATTGTGTTTTAATCCCTAAAGGAAGCAGTCGCCAAAACAGCCAAATACTCTGAAGTGCCACCGCCTCCAGCATTACCAAATCAAACTCTTGCCAAAACCGCACTAAACGGTTATAAAAAAACCAAACAGCCAATCCGCTAACTGCGATCGCCTGTAGCGGAATGTCCCGAAAACAAACCAGCCACCCCAAACCCAACAAACCCATTCCCGCTAATTGCCATTTAAAAAAATTGCTGGGATTTGGCCGGTCGGATATATTGTTTTCAATAGTCCCAGATGTGAGGGGGTGCTGCCAATCTAGCCATCCTAAAAGCACGCCACAAATCGCCAAAGCTAAACCCATTTCAGCGATATTTACATCCTTGACAAATATCGCTCTACCCAGTAAAATTCCTAACGAATAAGCTACTAAAGCTGCTTTTTTGTAAGTCAGAAAATCTCTGCTCAAACTGAAAGCAGCGGGGAATGTTTCAGTATTTCCCCCACGTTGGATAGATTGCAATCGTTGTTGCTGAATTTGATAAACTGTAGTAGCAGCAGTTCCCACTGTACCCACATAAACCGCAGTAAGGGCAAAGCCTGCCAAGGCCCACCAAGAGTGCAAATAACTCAATCCCAAGTGATTTAGGGCGATTGATCGAGTGATGTTTTTTCCTGAACAGCTTTGATATTGATATTTGATAATCCGGGCAGTTATCCAAGTCAAAATAAGTGCCGCTGCGATTGCTACCGCCCAATCCCAAGGATACCGCCACAATCCAAAAGTATCCATTGCCCAAAAATTGATCGGCACTAGCAACAGCGTCACTTCTTGCAAAGTTTGAGCAGTCAAGTGCAAATTCTGCTGTCTGTTTGCCCAACTGCTAATCGCCCAAAAAGTTAAAGTATAAGCTAACAAAACTCCATATTGTCCGGCGGCAGGAAATCTTTCCCACTGACTGGCAGCTAAGACTCCAGAGGAGACAACTACCATGAACACTCCTAAAAACAACAGCCACACCACGCTAATTTCTGCCATTAGCGAGTGCAAAATTTGAGCGATAAAATTAGGGGTTTGAGTAGTTTCTGTGGGCCTAGCAACGCTTTCTCGGCTGCTAGGTACTGCTTTTTGCGTTGATAAGGCAGGTACTTTTGGCTCGGCAATAGGATCTCGCGGGTTTTCAATTTCAGAAAAATCTACAGCGGGCTCTCTGATTGGGCAGACTAAATACTGTCGGCACAATTCCTCAACCTCAGCGGGCGAAAGTAAACCTAGCCGCAGCCACGCATCTAAACCTGTCAACAACTCAGGATGCGAGGCTAAGACGCTCAATTCAATTTTGCTTGATCGATCTTTGGGAGACGACATTGGCTTAAACTTGTACTAAGTACCTTCAAGCTATAGCCTAGATTAATGTCGAGCGAACATGGCAACATTCCGCCATCGAAATTGGCACAATAAGTATTTATGACTAAATAGCTGTCGCAGCCAGTGTCAATCGGTGAAAAAATTCCGCTGATGGGCCTAAACCAGCGTACATCAGCGGTGAAAAACTCCCAATTAGGAATGAGAATTAAATAACTTGCATTTTTTGTAGGTTGTGCCCGTGGCACGAAACCCAACCCCACGCTTGATTGTTGGGCAGAGTGAAACGGAGGGTTCGTGCCACGGGCACAACCTACGGAAGTTATTTAATCCACGATCATTAGGACACAGCAGCGGTTTTTTTACCGATGATCGACATATTTCAACAAAGTGTCCACACTAGCATTGTGATCTATGAAAGAAAACAAATGTTTGAAGAGGAGTTTTCCATCTGCATCCAAAACAAACTGAGCAGGCAAAGGAGCACCCAAAGCCTGACCGACTTGATAAGCCCGAAAAACTTGACAGCCTGGATCAGAAAGCAGAGGCATTTTCAAGCCTAAATCTCTAACCACTATTTGGCTTTGGCGATCGTCGGTACTGGCAACCATCAATAATTCTATATTGCGATCGGCAAATTTTTCCCAGTTTTCATTCAAAGCTTTAATGTGAGGAAAACAGAAAGGGCAATATTGCTTTTCTGTAAAAATCCGCGTAAAAGCCAGAATTACCGGTTTATCGCCCCGATAATTCGACAGCCGCACCAATTTGCCATTATTAATATCCGGCAATTCAAAATCTGGCGTCCTCTGTCCCAGGTTCAGAACATTAGTCGCCGGAACAGGCAATAAATTTTGGAAAAACCGCTGATTTAACAAGCCGCTAAAATTAGTAGAAGTCAGCATATTTCCTACTTGGGTAATTGCTAATTGCTAATTAAAAATCCGGTTAAACGAATGCCCCAGCAGGTAGGGACACTCCAAGATCCCAAGGCGTGTCAACAAACACGTTAAACCCATAGTCCGGCAGGGGTTTCAACAAGAGCCTCAAAGCTCAAGTCCTCGCTATGAGGACTAAAGAAATGGGTAACACCTCATCAGTCCTCTTGAGAGGACTTTAGCTATTAGACAGGGACTTCAGTCCCTGGCGGGCTTTCGGCTTAAGTTGACACTAATGGGCATTGGCGTGTCCCTACACATATAATCTGCTTAAACCGCAGCAAAGAATACCTTAGACTTGACCGGATCGGGAGTCATGGTCTTGTCACCGGGCTGCCAGCCGGCGGGACAAACTTCATCGGGATGAGACTGGACGTGTTGGATAGCTTGCAGAGTACGGAGAGTTTCGTCCACGTTGCGGCCGAAGGCAAGATTGTTGATAGTAGAGTGTTGGATGATGCCTTCTTTGTCGATGATGAACAGACCTCTGAGGGCAATGCCTGCTTCTGGGTCGAGGACGTTGTAGGCCGAACTAATTGTTTTTTTGAGGTCAGCAACTAAGGGATAGTTGAGGTCGCCAACACCGCCAGATTTGCGGTCTGTTTGTATCCAAGCGAGGTGAGAGAATTCACTGTCCACGGATACGCCGAGGATTTCGGTATCGATTTTCTTGAAGTCCTCGAAGCGATCGCTAAATGCTGTAATCTCAGTCGGGCACACAAAGGTGAAGTCCAAGGGGTAGAAGAACAGGACTACATACTTTTTGCCTTTATAGTCGGACAGTTTAACTGTCTTGAATTCCTGATCCACTACGGCTGTTGCTGCGAAATCGGGTGCAGCTTGACCAACCCGGAGGCATTCACTGGTCATAGATTTTGTTTCCTTTTTTACGAACTGTTACAAATATATCATACTCATAACGACTACAAGTATGTTCTAGAGAAATCAAAAAAAAACGCTCTCAAATTTGAGAGCGCAATTTTTTGGATTAAATAATGGCTCAGGCGGGATTTGAACCTGCGACCTTGGGCTTATGAGTCCCCTGCGCTAACCACTGCGCCACTGAGCCAAATCTACTTCACGATTTACTATCGTAGCACGGTAGGGCTAGCTATGTCTTCTTTTCAAGCAACACTATTTCTAATGACTTCCAGTAAAAGTTATGAGTTTTGGTAATCATTCAAAACCCATAACTTTCGACCATTCGTTACCGAGAAGCGCTGGACGCATCGTCGGGCAGTAAAGCCATTGGGTTGATAGCACCCTGTCCGGCGGGATGAATTTCAAAGTGCAAGTGCGGCCCGGTACTAAAGCCGGTGCTGCCCATTTCTGAAATCTGTTCCCCTTGAGCGACTCTCTGACCCTTTTGCACCAAAATCCGGCTGTTGTGGGCATAGACAGTCTCAGTGCCGTCAGGATGGGTAATTTCCACCAGATACCCGTAGCCGCCGTCGTTCCACTGAGCATAGGTAACCACCCCGTCTGATGCTGCCACAATTGGCGTGCCGATCGGCCCTGCAATATCAATTCCTTTGTGCATCCGTCCCCACCGCCAGCCGTAGCCGGAAGTAAGAACGCCCTTAGACGGCCAAATAAACCCGTTAGCCGACTGTTGTTTGCCGTTAGGCAGATAGGTATCAGGGCTCGAAAGAGGAGGCAGTTCTGGAGAAACCATGCGTCCCAAAGACGGGTTGCTTAGGGGATCGTAACCGTCGGCTCCCAAAGGAGCAGTTGCTACCACAGGCCCCTGCCCAGCAGAGGTCGGCGTCAGGTTGATCGGTTGCAGTTCCGCTGCGCGAGCCGGGTCTAAACGCTCTTGCTGCTGCTTCTGAACCTGCTCAGACCAGGCTCTCGATGGCGGTCTGCTGATTTCATTCTGCACCGCCTCAGTATAGTCGGGGGTGTAGAGATATGGATTGACACTTGGCATATCCTCAGACGGGTTGACCGAGGGCCCGTCATTGGGAGCCAGGGACACCGCATTGGCGCCGATCGAATTGCGCGAGGCACGATATTCCTCTCGCAGCCTGACAACTTCTGCCCTCAAGCGTTCGGAATAAGGGTTGAGAGCTTGTGCGGTGGGGAGAGCCTCCGAATTCGACTCTGGTACAGCGCTAGTTGGATCGGCATTTGAACCCTGGGCGCTAGTATTTCCCACGAAGCTGATCGGCTGCGGGTATTCTCCCGTAGCGATGGCGGTAGCAGTTGCACTGGCTGGCGAGGGCAGGGCACTGGTGTCAACTGCACCTGTAAATGTTGGTTCGCCTTGAAGATCCAGCTTCCGTGGATCGCTAATGGTTTGGGAAACTTGAGTCAGCGGAATGCTGTTAATTTGGGGAACCATCGGCGCTGAAATATTGTTCAGACCTTCCAGGTTCTCCAGGGGAGAGACAACAGGCACTTTGGGCACGGGTGCTGCAACGCCAGCACCGGCTATTTCCGAGGTAGACGAGCTGGGGTTCAAAGATGCGGGAACCGAACTCGCCGCCCAGACAGATGTAGAGTTGGAGGCAGAATAAGATGCTGCAGCCTCCACCCCTGGATTTTTAAACCCAACTTGGGGAATTTTGAGCCGTTGATTGACATTCAGCAAGTTGGGGTTGCCGAGCTTGTTGACGGAGATCAGATCTTTGGGCGATACGCCGTGACCTTTGGCGATCGCATCTACCGTATCTCCCGGACGCACGCTGTAGAGAACCTCAGCCGGCGCGGCGGTACTTCCCGCAGGGGGGACTAGCACAGCCGAGGGCAAACTGGGTGTTGCCAAAGACTGTTCAATTGACTCGAATGCTTGATCGGGCGATGCTGCTTGACCTCCCCCGGAATTGGGAATTACAGGTGTGGCATCGAGGTCAGGAATAGTTGTCCCACTTGCATATCCGGGGGAGGTCAGCGTCGGTGCTGACTCCGGCAAAAATGCCGCCGATGTAGATGAATTTGCTCCCCCCTCCGACCCGAACATAGTTCGACCCGATTCTGTGGTGCGGTTTTCCTGTTTTTTCAAACTGTCGATCGCCCCGTCTGCATTCGGGATGTCGATCGAACTTTGTTCCGGTACCGTCGTGACCAGCGGGGTCGCTGCGGTTGATGGCAGCGCTGTCATTGCTGCACTATCCAATGGCTCGGAGCCAGTCAGATTTAACTCTTGTTCGGGATTGACCGTCGCTGCGCGATCTAGCGAAGCCGATGTGCTATAGCCGGCGTTCTGTTGTGGTGTGGCTTCCGTCGCAGTCGGAATTCTAAGCTGTTGGCCAACTTGGAGTATGGTATCGGGTTGGATGTCGTTGGCAGTTGCTAGTACCAACGGTTCTACTTCATAATCCCGAGAAAGCTCCCAAAGGCTTTGCCCCTCCTGCACCTTAACCGTCGCCGGCTCAGAAGGTGCTCCTGGCTGTTGGGCCCTGGAACCGTCAACTTGTGCGGACGTAGCGGGCCCGTTGGCCGATACTGGCTGTACTTCAGCGGTGGATTCTGATGTCGGTGCGAGTTCAGACGCGCGAGCGCTGTCTCCATTTCTCGGTAGCAGGATGCCAGAAGCACCTACCGATATTGCCAGCCCGATCGTGGCGAGAGAGCGAACTCTGCCTGTGCTGAGCGTTGTCTGTTTTGATGGTTCCGCAGAACCGTCTCTGTCGATTTCACTAGCCTGAACAGGCTTAATTTGGGGATATGTTCGTTTCAAAAAAACGACCTCCTACTGAGAAGCGCTAACTGTCCTTGGAAACACTCAAGGGGATCGCATGACGCTGAATTTAAATCAACAAGCAAAAATATTCTGATTGTTGACAGCTATCATGCTTAGGCCAGATTACCTTGCTTTTTAAATTTAGACAAGCTCAAACCGTCATAAATTTTAAAATTCTCGGTCAAACCTGCTGCAATTAACCCCACAAGCCTTACACCGCAATAGCTGGAACGAATACATAAAATCTTCATTCCCGTAAGGCTCTGAACTCTCACCTATTATCAGACTTTAGGCTAATTTCCGGACAACCTACAACCGTATATTTACTAGATATAGTGTTCAGACCCAAGCTGGTACTCGCTGACGCCCTAAATCGCTAAAATCCTCTGTTTTTGTTGCTGAATCCTCTTGGGAGTAATTTGGTGTTGCTGATAACAATCTGTTTTTGAATGAATAAAATATATTAATGTCGGCTATCTAGATTTTCACCCCTTTGATACAAATTTCTTATATTAAAATGGAGACTTGGCAGCCTCCACCAGCTATTAAATATCTATATATTTATGTGTTGATAATGATTTATCCCAGCTCCCCCAACTGTCGTTTAGCCTCAAATAAACCTACAGCGGCGCTGACGGAGAGGTTCAAACTCCTGACTCCAGGCTGGCTCATCGGAATAAAAACTGTGGCATCGCAGGCATCCAAGACGAATTGGGGAATGCCTACAGTTTCCGAGCCAAACATCAGCCAGTCGCTGGGCTGAAATTGGAATTGCGCGTAATTGCATCGCCCGCCAGTGCTGAATCCGATCGATCGTCCCCCCCGCTGCTCCCGATAGGCCAGAAAAGCCGCTAAGTCTTCGTGGCAGTGGAGATTGACGTAGGGCCAGTAATCTAAGCCGGCCCGTTTCAGGTAGCGATCGCTAATTTCAAACCCCAGCGGGCCGACTAAATGCAGTTCCGTGCCTGTGGCAGCGCAAGTGCGGGCGATATTGCCAGTATTCGGGGGGATTTGCGGGTGAATCAAGACAAGTTGGGGCATGAAGCTAATTAAAAGCGTAAAATACAGCTATTGGGAAATTTATCAAACTACCCACAGGTAGATATACCTTATAGCTTTTATTTATAACCTTTGTCGAGATCCATTGATTAAATATTCTGATTGGTTTTTGGGAGGTGCTCTGCAACTTTTGACAATCAAGCATCCAGGATACAAGCCCCCAGATTCATTCCGAAAGCAGACTCAGGATCCAGAAATAAAAAACCTGTATCCGATGAAACTTGCCGAACGTATTTATCCGTGGGGTCGCCTCTAAAATCTAAAATCTAAAATCTAAAATCTAAAATCGATTGACCGGGAGGTTCGGGCTATTTGTATTGGCTGAGTACGCATAGCCACGGGGCTAGTGAAAGCCCCCCTTATCATAACGGCGGATACTTCAGGCAACTAACTGGGCGCACAAGTTGTCTTCTAGCTCCCATTCCTGATGAGCCATGCCATCAATTCCTTGGAGAATAATACTGCGGGTGTCCAAACCGCCCTCGTGTAGCTTCAACCACTGCTGGGCGGTGTTGCCTTCCCGGAGAATTTTTTTCAGAGGTGAGAGAAAGCAGCTAAAGCCACGTTTTTTGGCGAAAGGCCAGACTTCTCGGTAAATTTCCTCAATCCAATCTCGTGCCAGAATAGTTCGGCCGTCTTGCCAGTGGGTGAGTTCGGCATCCAAACTTTGGCCAGATGCAGCAATTTCGTTGGCGTCTGTGAGGGCAACTAAGTCTTGGTTGCGGGTGGCCGCCGGCAAGGTGCTGAGTTCTAAGGGGTCTAAGCTGGGGTCTTCCATCATCTGCCAAATGCGAGCTTCTAGCAAGGCAGTGATCGCTAACAAAGCTAGAGGATTGACTTCGAGGTCGCAAATTCTCAGTTCGAGGCGGTTGAGACAGTAGGGGCGACGATCGCCATTTGGGCGCACTGCAGACCACAAATGGCGGACGTTTTGCATAGTACCGAGTTCTAGCTGTTCTTCAGTCCACTGAATGTAATGCTTGTGACTTTCAAACAGGGGAACGATGGCGGGAGTTTTGGGAAACAAACCCCACCGAGTCGAATGATAGCCCGTGACTTCGCCGTCGAGGAAGGGGGAAGAGGCGCTCAAGGCAAGGTATAGCGGTGCTTCGACGCGGGCGAGGCGGATGGCGCGCATCAGCATTTCTGGTTGGGAGATGCCGATGTTGATGTGAATGCTGGCGGTGACGACTTTGGTGCCGTAGGTTTGCTCGATGTAGGTGTGGTAGGGGTTGTTGGGATCGGATCGGTAAAATCGATCGCTCCCTCCGAGAGACAAGGTACTTCCCGGCAGCAAGGTATAGTCGCCCAATTGTTTGAGATACTCGCGCAGCCGGACTCGCGGCTTGACTAAGGCGCACAACAGGCGATCGTAGCTGCACAGCGGGGCGGTCGTGTACTCCACATTGCGGCTATCAGGCTCCCGCACAAATCCCTCTAGATCGGCGACTATGCGATCGGAGAGACCGACAACCTCACCTTCGGGAGTGCCGGTATACATTTCTACTTCAAAGCCTTTTGATAGCAGCACGTTTGTTCCTCAGCTAAGTTGAGTGCTAGTTTCTAGTATCCCAAAAATTGACCTGTTCATACTATATTCCACTAGGTAGAGTTGAAATTTTTCGCGACTGGCACTGAAACGGGGTTTTTCGGCCCCAGCAAGTTTGAGCGTTTGTGTGTTAGTTGCGGGCCCGCCACGACAAATACTCCCCTCGCAAAGAGTTTCCGAGGCGGTTTTAGAGTCAGAAAGGCTGTTTGTTCGATCGCGCTTGTGTTTGATTCGGTATTGGGGGCGATCGAACTTGTGGTGAATAGAACCCACTCCTGCCTCAGTTCCACATCTATTTTCTGCCTTGAGGGGGATAGCCGCAGATATATCTTGGGTGCGATTCTAAAAGAGGGATCTGCAATATTTTTGAGCTATTATTAACCCCTAAAAATCCCTGTGAAAGAGCAAGAAAGAACCCCTCCCAATTTTTGGAATATGCTAAGCAATTTAGCCTTAGTCCGGTTTTTGCTTTTATTTGCTTCTGGTTGGGCTGGACTGCAACTTTTAGCTTACTTTGAAACAGCAGTCGCGGTTTTCACCATTGCTGCACTCGTGGCTTTTTTGCTCAACTATCCGGTGCGAACTCTCCAGAGATTTTTACCGCGAAGTTTAGCTGTCGCCTTCGTTGTCCTGCTCACCATTTTAGTTTTTGGCGGTCTCACCGTCACTGTAGGCGTCACTCTTTTATCTCAAGGACAGCAATTAATTGACAGCATGACTGAATTTGTGAATGCTTTAGCGCCTCTGTCCGAGCGCATCGAAGCATTTTTGCGAGCAAGAAACCTGCAAGTTAACCTGCGAGTTATTGAGGAACAACTGCGAAACCAAGCTTTGGCCGGAGTTGTATCGAGTATTGCTTTTTTACAAGTATTTTTAACCAATTTATTGAATTTAATATTAATTATGGTAGTGGCTTCTTTCATGTTACTTGATGGAGAGAGGCTGTGGCTGTTAGTTCTCAAATTTATACCTCGACACCTGCACAGGCGTTTAAGTATAACAATAGAGAAAAACTTTTTAGGATTTTTTCAGGCACAAATCCTATTAATGTTATTTTTGACAACAGCAAGTTTTTTAATTTTTCTGCTGTTAGATGTGAAATTTCCCTTGATTTTAGCCTTTATTATCGGATTGTTTGATTTAGTTCCAGGGATCGGAGCGACGCTGGGAATTAGCTTAGTTTGTTTTATTGTATTGTCTCAAAATGTGTGGCTAGCTTTAAAAGTATTGGCAGCTTGCATTGTTTTACAGCAAATTCAAGACAACTTTATTCATCCGAGACTCATGCAAAATTCCCTTAACCTGAATCCGGTAGTGGTATTTTTTGCACTGTTAGTCGGAGCAAGATCAGCAGGACTTTTAGGTATATTTCTGGCGATTCCGCTAGCGGGAGTTATAGTTAGCTGGTTTGACATTGAAGAAATGCAAGCGGAAGGTTAATTGATGCAGCCCTCCTATTTTATATCCAATCCCGCTGGAAAATTCGGTTTTAACTTACAGACTAGAAGTCCCATGCTTCAAAAACTCTCCTGTGCCCAAAGCGCAACTACAAGTAAAGAGAAAAAAGCACTGTATGGTACACCTTACTGCGTACAGTTAATGAATAAATTGCAAGTCAGTAGGAAATCTTTCTTCTTCTGGTTCTGGATCATAAATGTAATCGCAGTCAAAACGCAGAGCTTGAGAGTGGCGACTGATAGAAAATCCGCAATTACTCACCATTTCTGTAGTAAAAGTTGCCATGACTAACTCAATAAGCTTTCTGTAGGAAATGTTAGGCAGTTGAACGTAATAGGTGCGTCTGGCAAAAAAGATTCTCTCATCTTTCGGTATAATTATGCCATTAATTCTGTGTGCGTGTTGAATCGGCTTGATATAGGTTTCAATAAACTGTGACTGATTTTTTTGTAGTCTCGCTAATCTTTCGTGTTGCAACCAGCTCATTTGAAACACAATTTTAATAAATTCAAAACCCAAAATGTAGTTAAAAACATTATTGCGTTCTTCTGTACTCAAGACGAAGCGGAGTGCAGATTCTAAATATTGGTCAGTTTCTCGGCGTGCTTGTTGAGCTGAGTGGATATAAAATTGTTTGATGTAGCTTCTTAAATCTGATTCGTTTAATTGTTTTTTGACTCGGAATCTGATTAAATACTCTTGGACTCGGTGTAGAGTATCTACATCTTCAAACATTTTTGAGACTAAACCGTCGGCTGTATAATCATCTAAAAATTCTGCTTGTAAGTCGGGAGTAGATGCACACAATATGTAGCAGAGGGACAAGACATAGCGCCGCTGGTTCCAAGGCAAGCTTTGGGCCCAATCTTTAACTTCTACAGGGAGTTTTTGCAGCACGGTATCTGTGTGGGGGTGTTGAGCAAGGTCGGCATCTTTATGTTTTTGTTTAATCATTGCCTGAAACCTTATATCAGTAAGTATACAGAGTAGTAGATCGCAGATGATGGGAGAGGGGAGCTGCGAGGGAGGGCTGCTAGTTATTCTGTCTTATTTTCTTGCCATCTATCTAAATATACATTCAGGAGGGAACAGAGGCCGTGATCTGTCTCACACTTTAGCGAGTTTTAAATCACAAATGCTAGCTCTTCGCATCACTTTTTGCGACTGTGAGTGTCACCCATAAAACTTATTCAAGTCACCGGCGCAACAGTGGGTTTCGTTGAGGATTAAATTGGGTGATTCATAAGTTTTTGTTAGTAATGATTACTGAGATCAATCAGGAACTTGACTACAAGTATTTTCCCGGAAAATCAGTGCAAAGACTTAACTTTTTGCAATGCTATCGTGCAACCAGTGCGACAGTGGCTCGATAGCATTGCAGTGGGGGAGCCATCAGTAACTCAGTGATGTGCCAACTTATACTCGCCCGATGTTCTTGGGAGAGAGATATTCAGTTATGGGGACACCATCTTTTCTACATACCGCCTATGTACAAGCTTAATCCTGTGTATGAGGAATTCAGGGGGTTACGCTTTCGCTCGCTCTCGTTTTTGGGCGGGGTCAGTCAGAACAGATACAAGTTTCCGACAAGAGTAGTGAGCAACCCAAAATTTTAGATCCTAGTTCCAACTCCCAGATGTATCTGTGGAGTAAATCTAAAATCGAAAATCGACTGAGGTATGCGCCGAAGATGTAACCCTGTACTACTGATTGAGGGGTGTCATACCTCGATCGCCCATTGAGCTCAATTATTTATGGGGTCTATCGCTCTGGTAGTTGCGAGAGCCATAATTTAAGCCATAATTGTTGATAATATCAATGGATGCCTCTCGATAGGAGTGGGTATCCATCGTGGCGCTTAAGGTAAAAATAACATCAAACGGTAGCAGCAAAAACAATAACTATAAAAATAGTTTAATAATCTACGTGGGATGAGGGAAGTGAATATGTTTAACGCAACTGAACTGCTTATTAAGGCTTTTGTCAATCGCCTCATTGAAGGCTACCGCCACAGTTATGGCGGGTTTAAATCTGACTATGGCGAGATTATTGCTTGGGTGGCGAGTATGGCTTTAGAAAATATTGCTAATAGCGATGCTCTTTACCATAATGTCGAACACACTATTTTAGTGACCTTGGTGGGACAGGAGATTCTGCGCGGCAAGCACATCCGCGAAGGGGGTGTTTCCTGCGAAGATTGGCTGCACTTCCACATTGCTTTGCTATGTCACGATATCGGGTATGTTAAAGGTGTTTGCCGGCAAGATAGAACAGATTTGGGACTGTATGCGACGGGAATAGGCGACCTGAAATTAACGCTGCCTCCGGGGGCGACGGATGCTAGTTTGATGCATTATCATGTCGATCGCGGAAAAATGTTTATTGACGAGCGTTTTGGCGGTCACAAACTGATTGATGCTGAGCTGGTTAAACGTAATATTGAGCTGACTCGTTTCCCGGTTCCTACAGATGAAGATTATCAAGATACGGTAAATTATCCGGGTTTAGTTCGGGCTGCTGATTTAATTGGTCAGTTGAGCGATCCGCGATATTTGCAAAAGATTGCGGCGCTGTTTTACGAGTTTGAGGAGACTGGGCAGAATCTGGTTTTGGGCTATCAGAATCCGGGGGAGTTGCGGGATGGTTATCCGAAGTTTTATTGGAATGTGGTTTATCGGTATGTGAAGGATGCGATCGGCTATTTGGAACTGACGCAGCAGGGGAAACAAGTTGTTGCTAATCTGAGCGCCAATGTGTTCCGGGTGGAGCATTCTCAGGTGCCAGAGTCTGCGGTGGCTTTAGTTAGGTAGGGTTTGTTTGGGTGGATGTCGGGCGATCGTTCTTTTTTGGGATAAGTAAGCCCACCTAAAAAAACAGAATACCCAAATCCTCGACTTCTTGTAGAAGTCGGGGATCTAACAGAAGAATCCTTATGCAAGACAGAATTCAGCAATCCTGTTGATATTGAAGCGCTAAATCTTCGATGAGTTCCACCATTGCGCGAACCATAGGCATTTTAGTAAGAATTTCGATCCAATACCACTGTCCGTTAGGATTGAGTTCGATAAAATAGAGGGTGTCGTCCTCATCGCGAATGATATCGAATGCACCAAAATTTAAACCAAACTCGTCAAGCATTTGATGAAGTTTGTTGAGGTAATCCATTGGCAATTTGTCGGGAACGTGAACGAGTTTATCCGGTTCGGTGACGCGCCAATCCAAAGTCACGTCTGCATCGTTGGTATGCTGGGCATCAATGCGACAAACAAAATTATGCTTACCAATTAATGTAACGCGATATTCTGCCTTCTTTTGAATGCGTTTTTGAATGAAAACGGGTGCCAATCGAATGCTCTCTCGAAATGCTTCAAGTGTTTCTACATCAATGGGGCGAGTATAGCAAGCATACTGCTTTTCATCATGTACAAATCCAGAATAGCGCATCGGTTTGACAATGCACTTTCCCTGTTCTCTCACAAAGTTGCAAGCCGCTTCGTATGAATTGGTGACGAGTGTTGGAGGGATGGTAATTCCTAGCTTGTGAGCAATTGGAATCTGATTTATTCGATGAGATGGCAATCTAATTTTGTAGTAGTTATTGACCCATCTAGCTTTTGGATATAGTCCAGAAAGAGAATACATCAAAGATTCTGTTTCTTCTAGACAATACTTAATTGCCCAAGCATCATCAACTTCGGGATAAACTTGATAATCCTGTGGTTTGCGCCACCAAATTACGCCGACATCTTGAACTTCTCTCAAGGAGTATTCAAAAGACAAAAAACTTTGACTGGGATTGCCCGAAGCTTGCCACTCATAAAAGTATTGACTTTTTTGAATAAAACTTTCTGAGTTCAATCGAATTGCTCGAATATTTGATCGTTGCAATTCCTTGATAACAACATCCGCATGAATATCAGCTTCCGAAGTCACAATTAAAAGGTCGGTCATAAATGAATCAATTGAAATAATGTTGACAATGAAAGACCTGTAATGCAAAAATTATACAGGTCTTTCAAAAAATGAGAGGGCGATAAAAATAATCGGTTAACCAGACAAAAATCTAGTCGTCCTCTTGCTGGTCATCATCATTCTCGTCAAACTGCCTAACAGTGGAGCCACTGCGATTACACCAGGAGCCACTCATGGAGGTGATGTTGGAGGTCTGCGTGGTGGGATCGTAGCTAAAAGTCTCCTCGGCGGTGATGCCGTACTTGGGCAAGATGCTCAGGTGCATCATCAAAGGATTTGCTTTTTTGTCTAGAGCGAGTTGGGTAGTCGTCATAAGTTAGTCTTTTTGAGCGATTGTTTTACTTTCACAATGCTACAGCTTGCCAATTAATTTGTATAGTCGAAAAAGGTCGGATAAAGTCGTATAATATAAAAAGTTTTGATAAAGCTTTAATCGTTTTTGTATTCAAGGCGAAAATAGTCGGATCTAGACGGTTTTAGTTCGATCGCTCGGATATTGTGAGGAGGCGCGGGTGAACGTTAAGGAAGCACTGGCTTTTGCAGATGAAGTGGTCTTTGCGAAAACAGGCAAGCATTTAGATGATATGCAAGTGGGCGTGATTGAGGGCGTTTTGAAGCGGCAAAAGTACGGCGATATTGCTCAAACGCTTAACTGTACTGAGGGTTACGCTAAAGATGTGGGCTACGAGCTATGGGAATTGTTCTCTGATGTTTTCGGAGAAGATGTTAATAAATTAAACTTGCGATCGGCACTGATTCGCAAGTCCAGGATTAGCAACGTTACTGGCAGCGTCATTAGTGGAAATCATGTTGCTCGCGGTCATGTAATCGGAGCGCTGAATGTCTGCACATCGCAGGATGAGTCGCCTGAGTTTTTGCGGGGAAAGCAGCGGGCGAAAATGGAGGCGATCCAACGCTTGCAAGCAGTAGGCTTGACCGATGAGCAAATCGCGCAATGCTTGGATCTGACGCTAGAAGAGATCCGACAAGTAGATTTGACAGAATAGAATATAGAGCAAGCGCTAATGGCTGATGGATTTCATTATCGATCGGCTCAAGCTTGGATAGAGCATCCGATATCTAGTTTTTGTAACTGGCCCAATCCATTTTCCTAATGGATTAAAATAATACTTAATTCACTTTAAAATAGATTGACCGTGAGATTCATTAACCCCAAAATCGAGTTTGCTTTCAAAAGAATCTTCGGCTCCAGCGAAAGCAAACCAATTTTAATCAGCTTTCTCAACGCCATGATTTATGATGGCAATCCCACCATCGCCGACTTAGAAATTATCGACCCGTATTTACCATCCAAAGTCTCTTATCTCAAAGACTCTTACCTGGATGTCAAAGCCAGACTTGCAGGAGGCGCAACTGTAATTATCGAGATGCAAGTTTTAAATATAGAATCTTTTGCGAAACGGGTGGTTTACAATACTGCGAAAACTTACTCAACTCAACTAATTCGCGGTGAAGGTTACTTTAAGTTAAAACCTGTAATTGCTTTGACAATTACTGATTTTGAAATGTTTGACAATGACCGAGAAGTAATTTCTCACTTTGTCTTCAAGGAGAAAAAGCGTTTATTTGATTATGTCGATCCAGAGATAGAACTGATCTTTATCGAGTTGCCAAAGTTCAATAAACAATTGGATGAATTAGAAACTTTGACTGACAAGTGGGTTTATTTTATGAAAAATGCTCCCAGTTTGGAAGTGGTACCGCAAACAATGGAAACAGTCTCGGAAATACAGCAAGCCTTTGCGATTGCTAATGAAACTAACTTGAATCCAGAAGAGTTGGCAGATTTAGAAGCACGCGAAAGGTATATTCTGGATCAGCAGGGAATCTTGCGAAAGGGAATTGAAGAAGGACTCGCACAAGGGCGAGAAGAAGGCAGAGAAGAAGGCAGAGAAGAAGGCAGAGAAGAAGGACTCGCTCTAGGAATGAGAGAAAAGGCTCTAGAAATTGCTAGGCAACTTCTCAATGTCCTTGACAATCAAACAATTAGTCAAACAACTGGTTTGAGTGTTGAAGATATCGAAAACTTGCGGGAGGAATGAAAGGAAGGGACAAAGTGCGATCGCACAATTAGTGTACCTTTTCTCGTTACCAGGCTTAGCCTGGTAGCGCAGGTTTTTGACGCTCTGGCTCTTTGATTGAGAATTACGCTAAATATTAACTCTCATCCACCTAATGCTTAAGGATGAGTCTGCCCTCTCTCTAAAGGAAGATTCCATTAAACGAGTAAATTCCGTATGATGCTGTAAAAGTCAGTCAGAGGGGAAAGCTATCTCCGACTCTAGCTCCGAATAACTGACCAATCTTACAATATAAAAAAATACATCTCATGACACCCGTCACTCCCAATCAAACTTCCTCTCAATACGAAGTTAGCGAACCCGAAGAAAAAATTGAGTCTCTGGTAGAAGAAGTTAAGCCAGAAAGTGAACTCGATTTAGAATTTCTCTACACCAGAGACATTGAATTCCGACAAGAAACAATTTATTTCATTGTAGTCGATCGCTTTTACGACGGCGACCCCACAAATAACGAAGGCCCCAACCCAGAACTTTACGATCCTGAAGGGAAAGATTGGGGCAAATATTGGGGCGGCGACTTGCAGGGAGTTATCGACAAACTCGATTACTTAAAAGATATGGGAGTTAGCGCAGTTTGGCTGACTCCACTGTTCGAGCAAGTTGAAGCATTATTTGTCGAACAAGCTGCAATTCACGGCTACTGGACTAAAGATTTCAAGCGACTAAATCCCCGCTTCATTGCCACAGGCGACAATCCTTCTATCAACCAAACACAAGAAACTAAAGATACCGTATTTGACAAATTAGTACACGAGTTGCACCAGCGAAACATGAAACTCGTACTTGATATTGTCTGCAATCACAGCAACCCAGATTTTAGTGGCAAAAAAGGGGAACTCTACGATGACGGCGTAAAAATAGCTGACTTTAACGACGATGAAGATGACTGGTATCACCACTATGGCGAAGTCACAAACTGGGAAGATGAATGGCAAGTTCAAAACTGCGAACTGTCGGGTTTAGCAACTTTCAACGAAAACAATATTGCCTACCGGAATTACATTAAGTCAGCAATTAAACAATGGCTGGACAGAGGTGTTGATGCTTTGCGGGTTGATACAGTCAAGCATATGCCTATTTGGTTTTGGCAGGAATTTAATGCTGACATTTTAACACACAGACCTGATGTTTTCATTTTTGGCGAATGGATTTACAGCGACCCTAGAAACGATCGTTCTGTGGAATTTGCCAACGAGTCGGGGATGACTATTTTAGATTTTGGTCTGTGCGTGGCAATTCGAGAAGTATTGGGGAAGGGTGCGGAGGCGGGATTTAAGTTAGTCCAAGATGTCCTGAATTTGGATCACCGCTACTACGGGGCGACGGAGTTGATTACTTTTATTGACAACCACGATATGCCGAGGTTTCAGTCGTTGAATCCCGATCCAGAAATGCTCCTGTTGGCGATAGGTTTAATTATGACGACTCGCGGCATTCCCTGCATTTATTACGGCACCGAACAGTACCTGCACGATGATACAGATGGGGGAAATGACCCGTACAACCGCCCGATGATGGAAAAGTGGGATACTGATTCGCCGATTTACCGAGCTGTGCGATTACTGTCGGGATTGCGGCGGCTGAATCCAGCTATTTCTATGGGGAGTCAGTGGCAAAAATATCTAACTCCTGACGTTTATTGTTACGTGCGCCGCTATCGCGATTCCGTGGTGTTTGTAGCGATGAATCGTGGAAATTCTGTTACAATTAAAGAGGTGGATACTGAGCTGCCTGATGGAGAGCATACGGAGGTTTTATCACGCCGTAAGTTTGAAGTTAAAGATGGGATGCTGTACAATTTAGAGTTGGGTTCGCGGGAAGTAATGATTTTTAGCCGCGTCGGAGAGCGAGTTAAGGCGAAAACTATTGTGCGGGCGCAGCTTAACAGCGTTAGAACTCAGCCTGGGGAAAGAATTGTGGTGATTGGAGATTGTCCTGAACTGGGGAATTGGGATATTAGTAAGGGTTTCCCGTTGGAGTATATCAATACTAATACTTGGTTTGGGGAAATTCCTTTTAATGAAAGTGCCGGGAAGTTGATTTCTTATAAGTATGCGCTGCTACGGGAAGGACTGTCGCCGCTGCGAGAAAATCTGGTTTGTCGCCGCTGGGTTTTAGTTTCGGAAGGGACGGTGAAATGGCGGGACAAGTGGGCGAGTGGACGGGAGTCTTAATAGTTTTGATTTGTGAGTTTTGAGTGAGATAGTTTTAGGCAATGAAACCGGGTTTGATGAACGAAAATGCTTCCTTAAGGCTTTCGATTATCTTTTTAAAACCCGGTTTATTTAGTAGGTACGTAACTGCTGTGAGATTTAATTGGTAACTGCAACTCATCCCAATTTACTATGAAGTTGGACTTAATATAGCTTCAAGGATATAGTCCCAACCACAGAGAGATAAAACTTCTTCATTCGTGAGAGATTTGATAATTGTATTTACCTGTTCTTTGAGTTTATCTAAACTCGAATAATTTTCTCACTTGAGGTCTTTTTTTGTATGTTCCCACAATCTTTCAATCGGATTCAATTCAGGACTATATGCCGGTAAATATATTGGCATTACATGGTCATGCCAGTCTAATAATAGAGCTTTATGGAAGCTACCATTATCCATGATAATTAGATTGAAACTCTCTAAGTATTTTTGACCGAATTCATTTAAAAACTCTTGAAAAGAGTTGTAATTAAGCTGAGAAAATTCTTGATAATATTGTTCACCTGTTGCTGGCTCTACGACTCCATAAATATAAAAATTTCCTCGTTTCCATTGCTTTTTGCCAATGGGTTTTACCCCCTTTAATGTAATCATTCTGCCCGGCGCATAGTAATCAATCCAAATCTACTCTCGTCCTGACACCATATCCTTACAGGCTTGGAGTTTCCGAAATATTTAATCATTACTTTTATGAGATCACATAGTTTTTTTTGAAGCTTCCCTGCACCTCTTCGTTCGCCTTGTTACTTTGGGGTCTTGGGACTTTCAGGTCAGCTTTCAATTTATAATGAACTAGGTCATGTACCACTTTATAGCTCACTTTAATTCCGCATTCTTTTTCTAGCCAGAGCTGTAATTTGCCCTAACTTGTTTCTCCCTGTGGTTCTTGCAGTTTTTTGATTAATTTTTCTCTAACTTTTGGTGGTATATGTGGAGTCTTTCCGGGAGCTTTTTTTATGCTAAGTAATGAGCGTAATTCCAGCTTGTTTGTAAGCTTTTAACCAACGATATATTGTTGATTCGTCTCGTTTCAACATCGTGGCTAATTCGGCTCTTTTTTGGATTTTTTTGGTGGCCAGCCAGTATAATACCAGTAATTTTTCTTTATTTACGGCGGTCGCATGACCTTCGAGTCGATGCTCTAGTTCCTCAACCGTTTGCTGGATTTCTACCTGAAGTTTGTTCGCCATATTGGATGTACTCTACTTTTACCCTATATTTTAGTGTACCTTCATAGTGAATTGGTATTACCTATTTTCGATCATGATAATTATAGCCTTTTTAGTCTAAAGACCTGGAATGTAACTATAGCATACAGTATCAGCCAAAGTTTTGACTCAATGACAGTCCAGGACGCAGACTCCTGTCTGTCATGGTGAACAAAACGCAGTCTAGTGAAGCATCGATCGAGATGCTTCGCTTCTATCAGCATGACACATAGGCTTTGCCTAAGTCCCGATCGCCCTTATGACTTGGGCGTATAAGTTGATCGCACTTGCAACTCCTTCAACTGCTTCTCATCCACACCAGACGGCGCATTTGTCAACAAACACCCCGCTTGCTGCGTCTTCGGAAAAGCCATTACGTCCCGAATAGATTCCTCACCAGCTAACAGCATTACCAACCGATCCACACCGTAAGCAATGCCTCCGTGGGGCGGAGTTCCATACTCAAACGCATCCAACAAAAAGCCAAACTTATTGTAAGCTTCCTCAGTCGATAAGCCGATCGCCTCAAACACCTTTTCCTGAACTTCCCGCTGATAAATCCGCAGAGAACCGCCGCCGATTTCTGTACCGTTTAACACCAAATCGTAAGCTTGAGCTCTCGCAGTTTTCAAATCATTAATATCGTCAGGATGCGGCGCAGTAAACGGGTGATGCGATGCTTCCAAACGCTTCTCGTCAGCGTTCCATTCAAACATCGGGAAATCTGTCACCCACAGCAGATTCATCTTGTCTTTGTCAATCAATCCCAATTCGTTACCGACAAACAAACGCAATCTATCCAAAGTCTTATTGACAGTTGTCGCGTCAGCCGCTGCGAATAACAACAAATGACCTGGTTGCGCGCCCGTGCGATCGAGCAATTCCTGTTTTTGTGCTTCCGTCAAATTATCCTTAATTGCGCCGATCGTATCAATTTCGCCATTATCCCGCACCCGGATGTAAGCCAATCCCTTCGCACCCGCGTCGCTGGCTTCCTTAAACAAATCGCCTTTCGGGCCCGGTTTAATCCGCACGTTAGAAATCGCATCATTCCCGCCGGGAATCGGCAAAACTTTCACAATTCCGCCCGCAGCAACCGCCCCGGAAAAGACTTTAAATCCAGAATCTTTCATCAAATCGGAAACATCGACTAATTCCATACCGAAGCGAGTATCCGGTTTGTCGCTACCGTAGCGATCCATTGCTTCAGCGTAAGTCAAGCGCGGAAAAGGACGAGGCAATTCTACGCCTTTGACACTTTGGAAAATATGGCAGACTAAACCTTCATTTAAAGCAATTACTTCTTCCACAGACATGAAACTCATTTCCATGTCCAATTGGGTAAATTCCGGCTGTCTGTCGGCGCGCAAATCTTCATCGCGGAAACAGCGGGCAATTTGATAATATCTGTCAAAACCAGACACCATCAACAATTGTTTGAACAACTGCGGCGACTGCGGCAAAGCATACCATTCACCGGGATTGACGCGGCTGGGAACTAAATAATCTCTCGCACCTTCGGGAGTAGCGCGAGTTAAAATCGGCGTTTCAATTTCCATGAAACCTTCGACATCTTCCAGGTGGCGGCGCATGGCTTTGACAACTTGGTGGCGAAGCTGCAAATTGCGACTCATACGATCGCGCCGCAAGTCCAAATAGCGATATTTCAGGCGCAAATCTTCCCGGACGCTTTCATTTTCCGCCGTCGCCACCTGAAACGGTAACTGTTTGCGAACCGCATTTAACAACTCAATTTCGTCAGCATAAATTTCCACCTCACCTGTAGGCAATTTCGGGTTGAGGGACTCTTCGGGGCGGTTGGTGACTCGCCCAGTAATTTTAACCACGTATTCGCTGCGTAAAGCCTCAGCCCCGTGATAGGAATCGGGGGTGCGTTCAGGATCGCTGACAATTTGCACAATACCCGATCGATCGCGCACATCCAGAAAAATCACCCCGCCATGATCGCGGCGGCGATCCACCCAGCCGTAAAGGGTGACAGTCTCTCCGATGTGTTCGCTTCGCAGTTCGCCGCAGTAGTAACTTCTCATGGTTGGGGGTTATGGACTAAAAATAATGCTTTTTGATTATAGCGCTTAGTGTCAAAACCTTTTATGAACAGGCAAGATGCCTGTTCCACAAGAAAATTCACTCTTTGTGGAACAGGCATCTTGCCTGTGCTTTAAAATGGTCTCATATCTGAGTTTAATCCTTCTTGTCAAAAAACGCCGTCAGTGCGTTCCATGCAGACTTAGCCGTCTCTGTCAAGCGAGTGCCGATCGACTCAATTTGCTTCACAATAAGGTGCCAATTCTTTTCAGCTTCCGTGTGAATGTGGTCAACAGCTTGTTCGATGCGATCGCGTTCGATCAATTTATTTTGTTCCACCGCTTCTCGCGCTTGTCGCACTGCTTTCAAATAAGCTTCGCGACTGACTTCGCCTGCATCTTGCACCTGCGCTTGCGCCCGCGTTTTAATCGCATCTACCACCAGCCAATTTTTCTCAGTTTCTTGTTTAATCAGCCTGACTGCTTCTGTGAATCTCTCGTGGGCGAGATCCTTATTTTCTTCGATCGCCGCCGAGGCCTTATTCACAGCTTTTAAATAAGCTTCGCGGGTGAGTTCGCCCGCTGCTTGCACTTCGGCGGTGGCGCGTTTTTTAATTGCTTCAAACAGCGCCGCAGTTTCTGCGATCGCCTCATCAGTTGCGTCGGGCATCTCTTTTTTGACGATCGCCGTCGTTTCGAGAGTTGCCTCTAAAATTGGTTCCTCGGTTACTTTTGGATCTGTCATCTCAATCTTCTCCTGTGGTAGTAAACATTTTCAAAAAATCTCACAGTCCCTGGGTGCAGACTTTGTAGGTGTAGCGCCAGAAGGAATTGTGGTCTTTTATACCGACTTTGTACCTGTAGCGCCAGAAGGAATTCTGGCATTTAATAAGAACTAGGCAATTATTGTTCCAGCTTTATCAACTTTTGTATCCGCGCTTACCTAGTTGGAATGACCTCATTTCTATTACATTATATCTACCAAAGTTGCTCTCGTGTGTAGGATACCGCCAGCTTGCAGGTACGGTTTAGCGCACTTAAATTTGTGATAAGTCTCTATAGCTAAAAAAACACACACTAATAAACTTGGTTTCTCAACACAATAAAACTGGCAAATTTAAGAGTTTCAATTTTCCAACTGCAAATCTTTGCTCTCGTCCGTATATAACAAGTGGTGACGCCTTTGAGCGTGCAGTAAAGATTGAGGAAATTCGTACTGAGATAAGAGGATATCTTCGAGCGCAACTTTCATTTGATTGGCGCAGATATCTGGCGGCACTTTGCCCATTCCCGTACCCATGCCGGGAATAGCGATAGTTCCAATGATATGTTTGACTGGCGTTCCATCCGGGACTGAGCCAAATTTTACGAGAGTCAAAATAGCGCGGGTTGCTAGATAAACATTTACTGTTTCTCTTAAAACTGTGGGAACGCGCATAATTGGTGCAGCTATTAAATAGGGAATTTCAGCATGATCGGTGTCTACAATTTCTGCCCTTCCTACTAAGAGTTCGCCGTGATGTCGAGCCTGAATTAGTTTTTGCAAGCGTTCAAGAACCTGCCCCCCAAAATATTCCGAAATTTCTAACTCTAAGCCGTCGTCCATGAAACCAAAACTATTCCCCGGACTAACAATAGCATCGCATTTCACATCAAATATTGAACCGTGATGTATCTTGACATTTTCCATACTGCCGCAAGTGCTTTCCCAGGCTCTAACTAAGCCATCGTCTAAGGTAGCCAGCACAATTTGCATAAATACTCTCTCTTAATTTTAATTGCGAACACCTAGAGCGCTCCTAAATGATTCCGATAAATTTGTAGGGGTAGTGCTACCCCTACTCCCCGTGCCTACCCCCTATCTATCGGGCAACCACGGGGAGTAGGGGTCGGATTGCCCCTACAATAATTATGAGAATGATTTAGGATTGCTATAGAGCGATCGCCAATTTAATCCTACAATACTTTACATAAGTCGGCTGAATCTAAAATTCATCTCAATTTCAACTAGCAAATCTCCAAGGGCTGTATGCTGCAAGACCCCAATCTGCGCCACCCGATCGCAATTAGTTTAGGTGCGGTTGCCGGCGCTTTGAGCCGGTATTATATCACCTTGTGGTTTGCCAATCGTTTCGGGACGGCTTTTCCCTACGGAACTTTTTTTATTAACATCACGGGTTGCTTGGCTATGGGATTTTTTATCACCCTCGCTTTTGAACGAGTGCCGACTATTCCGTCGGAAGTACGTTTAATGGTAGCAACGGGCTTTTTGGGAGCTTATACTACTTTTTCAACTTACGGTTTAGAGACGAATGTCTTGTGGCGCGATCGAGCTTACAGCATCGCCGCTTTTTACTGGGCAGGCAGTGCCATACTAGGAGTAATTGCAGTTCAGTTAGGTATGATTTTAGCACGAATTGGCAAATAGATAAAATCGGTTGGTGCAAATAATACCAGTTTAAGAAATAAATGCAACTGTAGGCAAACTATCCACCCATACAGCCTCAGTCAGTCGATTTGATCTCAGGATTGTGGACAATACCTACGACATCCTCTTATCACACCCTTAACCTAATACAGGGAAAGCTTTTAACGGGGTTGCCACCCTGTCAGGTTTAGGTGTGATGATGTGTACTGAATCGTGTTTTCCGGCTGAGGGGCTAAAGTCTTCAAGCTGTTTCCCTATATTGTTTTCAATTTACTCTTTCTCGGTTGAACTCACGTTTAATAAATAATGCTTATGGCCCTCCGATATCGCTGTTCTCAAAAGAACGGTTGAGGATTTAAACAGTGTTTGGTGCGTTTATCCTCGTACATGAGTTTGTCAGCCTTTGCCAGCAATTGTTCTAACAAAACTTCATTATTTAAATCCCCAAACTGCACACCCAGACTTATTGATATATAAGCTCGCTCGGACTGTTGATTAAAGCGATCTATATTTTCTTGCAGCCGAGCATGGAAATTAGTAGATAAATCACCCGAAAAGTTAGGAATAAATAAAGCAAATTCATCTCCTCCCAGTCGAGCTACAATATCCGCCTCACGAAAGGTTTGCTTCAATATTTGAGCGGCGTCAACGATTACTCTGTCTCCCATTTCGTGTCCTAAAGTGTCGTTAATCTTTTTCAAACCATCTAAGTCAGCGAACAAAATAAAATAGGGTGTTTGCGTGCGTCGAGCAATTTTTAGTTGTTGCTCTGCTAGTAAAAAGAAGCCTCGTCGGTTATATAATCCAGTTAATTGATCGGTCACGGATAGCTGCCTTACTTCTGCTTCTGCCCTCAGACGTTCTTGGATTTCGTGTTCTAAACGTTGATTTTGTTCGAGCAGTTGTTGGCGTTGCTGTTGGATGAGTAATTGATTTTTTACTCGCATCAGCACTTCCTGCTCTTGAAAGGGTTTGGTAATATAGTCTACACCACCCAGTTCAAAGGCTCGTACCTTGTTTTCCAGTCGTTCGAGCGCACTGATAAAAATAACCGGTATCTGAGCAGTCGCTTCCGATGCTTTTAACTTTTGGCAGACTTCGTACCCATTCATCTCCGGCATATTGATGTCAAGTAAAATTAGACTCGGTGGGTCGCGATGAACACCTTGGAGTGCCATTCTGCCGTTGAGCGCTTTACGAACCATATAGCCCTGTGACTCTAGAATTTTGGCTAACAAGCGCAAATTGTCTGGGGTATCATCCACGATGAGAATATTCGTTTGGGCGGCAAGTTTGAATAAAGCTGTCATGGTCTTTTTCCTAAATCTGGGTGAGAGTTGCGATCGCTTCAAGCTGAAAGTTATCGACCAGAGATGTCATCGCCTCGATGAAATCTTGTTTCTCCTTGGGAATTTGAGCGATAAGTTCATAAAGCTTATTATCACTAAGATCGAGTGCTGCTTCATGAACTTCTGCAATCCACTTGGTGGGCATGGTTTTCACGTCGGGAGTAAATATCTTTGGTGGCGAAGCTGATGAGTCTGGTGAATTTTTTTCGGCGTAGCAGTAGCGGACGCCCAAGTGATGAGCTATTTTGTCGAAAAGTGTGCCTTCAGTAAACGGCTTGGCAATGTAGTCATCGCAACCGACTTGCAGGCTGGCGATACGATCGTCCTCAAAAGCATAGGCAGTGAGGGCAATTATGCGTGTAATTTGTCTTTTGTCCTGTGAGATTTGCCCTGAGTTATCTGCTGATGACTCATGACTCATGACTAATGACTGTTGTGCTCGAATCTGTGTCGTCGCTTCATAACCATCCATGACAGGCATTTGAATGTCCATCAAAATCAGGTCAGGGTGCCATGTTTGCCAACGATCGATCGCCTCTGCCCCATTCTCCACCGCACACACATCAAACCCAACTGACTCCAGCAGCGTCACCAGCAGTTGCCGATTTTCTGGAACGTCTTCTACTACTAGAATTCGGTAGATAGGTTGCCCAGGTTCGATCGCGATAATCCGATCGCTAATTTCAGGTTCCTCTACATCAACGGACTCTGGTAGTTCCAAAACGACTTGGCAGGTAAAAGTCGAGCCTCGATCCAGGGTGCTTCGCACGGTGATATCGCCTCCCATCAGACGCGCAAACTCACGACTGATAGACAGTCCTAAACCTGTTCCTCGATCGTGACGATCGCGATTGGTTTGCATGAAAGCCTCAAAAATTGATTCTAAATCTGAGGGAGAAATGCCAGATCCGGTATCCTCAACTTCGAGACACAGGGTAATAGTTGGTTTAATATCGGATGGATTAGTGGGGCGATCGCGATTTGTACCGGATGGCATATCATCTGATGAAAAAGCTCGTCCGCGCAGGGCTATGCTTCCTGTTGTTGTAAATTTGATCGCGTTCCCCAGCAGATTAATCAAGATTTGGCGAAGTTTTGCTTGATCGCCACAGACATAACGCGGGACAGTAGCATCCCACTCGCTGCTCAAATATAACCCTTTCTCAGACGCTTTGAGGGTGAACATCTCGTTAATAGAACCCAGTAGTCGATGCAGATTAAAACAGCTTGTACTCAGTACCAATTGCCCTGCTTCAATCCTAGACATTTGCAAAACATCGTCGATCAATGTCAGCAGGTGTTCTCCACTACGGGTAATGATGCCTAAATGCTCTTGAAATTCTTCTGGGATATAGGGGCTGCGGTTCATAAGCTGGGTAAATCCCAGAATGGCGTTGAGTGGCGTTCTGAGCTCGTGGCTCATGTTGGCAAGGAACTGGCTTTTGGCCCGGTTGGCTATGGCGGCCCTTTCTGCAGCGTGTTCTAGGGCAGCTTGCGAAAATTCTAACACCGCCAGCATGAGGATATGTCTCATTTCGGCGGCCGCTTCTAACTCTGCAATCTGCCACGGATAAGACATCTCCCGCACTGTCTCTTGCCACAGTTCAAAGGATTTGCGGGGACACAGGTGCATTTTTCCAATTTCGTCGATCGAGACAGCATCCTGTGGATTACCTGCCCAGTTTACGGTTTGAATTTGCTCTGGTCGGAACCAAAGGATGTGGTATGACTTTTGTTTGGCGTAGCATAGCAAGATTGAGATTGCTAAAACACCGCTAGCTCGCTCTTTGAATTGCTTGGCTTGGGGATACAACTGAGACAAAGAAGCTGTTGCAAACACTCGTTCTTTGTTCTGTTGCAGCAACCACTGCACGAGTTCGTCAACCTCAGCTTCAGATGGTGTTTGACCCACCAATGTCAGACGACCATCGAGCAGAATTGCAGCTCCATGAGCATGAACTAAATCTAGCAATTGAGAAGCATTTTCGGTCAATACCTGTTCGATAAAATTAGAATCTCGCCGGAATGCCTGCTGAAGTTGATCCTGAATAGTTTTCGCCTGCGATCTGTAAACCTTCAATTCTCCCTCTTGCTGATGCACCAGTTCGATCGAGGCAAATTGTCCTAAAAATTCACAGGTTTTGCGAGTTTCGTAATCTACCAATCGCGGGCTGTAATGGTGACAGGCAATTAATCCCCACAGGCGCCGATCGTCAATTAACGAAATCGTCAGTGTCCCAGCAACTCCCATATTCTGCAAATATTCAATGTGGTAGGGAGATACTCCCCTTAACACACAAGCACTTAGATCCTGGGGCGTATTGGTTACGGGATGGTTGGTGGGAATTAGGCGAGCCGGGGTGTAATTGATATTGGGAATTTGGCGAACCCAATTTCTGTAAAACAATTTGCGGGCGGGTACGGGAATATCGATCGCCGGGTAATGCAACCCCAAGTAGCTTTCTAGATAGCTTTCTTTCTCTTCAGCAATCACCACCCCATGGTCATCGGCTTCAAAGCGATAAATCATCACGCGATCGAACCCGGTCAGGGCTTTCACTTCTCTAGCAATGGTTTGAGCTAAATCAGAAAGACCGAGCGCAGTGCGAAAGTTGAGGATAACTGTTTGCAGACGATGATAAAAATCGATTGAATGATTATTTTCAATCGTCAATTGGGGTTCGAGTTCCAGAATCAACTCATCTGGTAGCTGATGCAGTGTGCTTCTATATCTTTGAATCGTGCCGTCTTTGAGAGGGATTTTTAGATCGAAACCCTTATCAATGTTTAGTTGTTCTTGAGCTAGACACCTAACAATTTCTTGTACTCGATCGTGACCCAATAACCCTGGCAATGGCTGACCTAGCAATTCTTCTGCCGAGATCCCAAAAAACTGTTCTACATTTTCACTTACTTGTAAAATATTGAGGCTTTTTTCTTGCATCAATAAAACGATTCCGTGTGGCTGAATATGACCGGGAGCATACACGGATTCTTCACTGCATTCCTCTAAACTTGTTAAAGTTAAAGGAGGAATTTGGGAGAATTTGGTAATTTTATGAGGCATTTTAGAGCAGTAATTTTCAATAAAAATTAAGGAGGTTTTGTTCGAGAATTACAACTAACTACAGCGTATTCCAGGTTGATGAAGTGTAGGGACACGGCAATGCCGTGTCCCTACGGGGATACAACGATAGGCGGGGGTACTTCATAAACGTGGAATCTGCTGTATATTGTATTCTAGTTGGCTGTTCCTAATTGCCTAGTCCTAATCAAACGTTTAACTGCACAACAGCTTATAAATTCAATGGAGGAATTACACTTGGGAAATTACCTTGAATTAGATTAAGGATTTTCTCAAATTGATACTGGTTGGCGAGTTCCGTCAGATAAGTACCCAATTGAGCGAGGTCTGAGGAAAGTTCAGCTACCAGTTCAACGATCGCAACATCATCCCCACATAAAGCAGCATCTTCCAACTCAACCACCCATTCTTTGGGTAATGTCGCCAGAAGCGTTGGATCGAGGGCATCTGCAACCCCAGGGGCAACAGAAGAGAGGTAAGAAGGAAAACAATCTTTTCCCCGTTCCCCCTTTTCTGTTTCCTCTTCCTCATATACATACTCTAAACCTAGGTATTCCCCCATCTTAAGAAATAAGGTCTGTTCCCGGAAGGGCTTGCTGATGTAGTCGTTGCAGCCAGCAGCTAAGGCGAGGGCGCGATCGCTCTGAGAAGCTTGGGCCGTAAGTGCAATAATGATACTGTTCTGTCCGTCTTCCATAGCCCGAATTTGCTTGGTAGCTTCGTATCCATCTAACACGGGCATCCGAATGTCCATCCAGGTTAGGTCGGGTTGCCATTGTTGCCAAATCTGCACAGCTTGCTGTCCGTTGGTAGCTTCTTTTACCTCTAATCCTAATTGTGTCAGTAATCTGACCATTAGCAAGCGATTTTCTGCTTGATCGTCAACCACCAAAATGCGACGCTCCGGTTGACTGGGAGCCAGCCCAATCACGAGGCGATTATTCTCTTCGGGTGTAACATTTACTCCACTGATGGGGCTGACGGGAAGGGTAAAAGTGAAGGTACTCCCCTCTCCCAGAGTGCTGCTGACAGAAATTTTTCCGCCCATGAGTTCCAACAATTTGCGGCTAATGGTGAGACCTAACCCAGTACCGCCGGTCGATCGCTTCCCAGCTTGGGCTTGCACAAACGCATCGAAGATGGTATCGAGTTCGACCGATGCCATCCCTACACCTGTGTCAGCGATTACAAACTGGAGAATCGGCCGAGTTGTGGTTAATGCCCCTGTACCGTTCGCCTCAATGCTGACTTGCAAAGTAATGCTTCCCCGATCGGTAAATTTGATGGCATTACTCAGCAGATTGAGCAAAACCTGGCGCAGTTTTTGAGCATCGACAAGCATAAATTGGGGAACTTCTGGCGCAATCTCGAAACAAAGGTGAAGTCCTTTAGAACTTGCTCGTTCCGCCAACATATTTCGGAGGGAATGCAGCATCGCAATTAAGTCTAATCCGCTTTGTTCAACTGTGCAGTGTCCCGATTCAATTTTCGAGAGATCCAACACATCGTTAATCAAACTCAAGAGGTGATCGCCACTGCGACGAATTGTTTGCAGGTCTTCTTTTTGGTTCGGAGTTAGGCAGGAGTCATGGGCCATCACCTGAGCAAATCCTAGAATCACGTTGAGGGGAGTGCGTAATTCGTGGCTCATATTGGCTAGGAAGGTACTTTTTGCCAAGTTCGCTGCTTCTGCGGCTTCCATTGCGTGCTGCAGTGCCAATTCTTTTTGTTTGCGATCGCTGATGTCTTTGTGCGTTCCAATCATCCGTAAAGGCTTACCATCTTCATCGTAGGCAACGACTTTCCCGTAGTTAGCGATCCACTTCCACTCACCTGACTTGCAACGCACACGATAGTCAAAGGCATACTTAACTGAGCTATTTTGCAAGTGACTATTCAGAGACTCAAAAACCCATAATTTATCATCAGGGTGAATCATTTGCTCCCAGACGTTCACATTCATCATTAACTCACCAGGCTTGTAACCCAGCATCTCCTGGTAGTAGGAATTAATGTAAACTTCTCCAATTTTAATGTCCCAATCCCATAGTCCATCTCCAGAGGCTTCTAGTGCCAGCATTAAGCGTTCCTCACTCAGTTGTAAAGCGGTTTCAGCTTGATGCTGTCGCGTCACATCGATCGCCACACCACCTACTAGCATTTGCCCAGATAAGTCGGGGATGAGAAATTTGTAAACCAGAAACTCACCCAGGGTTCCATCTTGACGGGAGGCAATCTCAATCGTTTCCATTACCTCGTAGGTTTGAGCAACCGTTTGGATATTGTCTAGAAATTGTTGGGCGATGGCGGCGGGGTAAAGTTCAAAAATGGATTTTCCAATCACATCGTCAGTGGGTAACTCGAAGGTATTGAGATAAGTCTGGCTGGCATAGAGCATTACACCATTTTTATCGGTAATCCAGGCAGGGGCTGGGCTGTGATTCATGAAGGCTTGGAAGCGAGTTTCACTCTCTCGGAGTGCCTGTTCTGCTTGTTGGCGTTCCGCTTCGTTGCGTTTGCGATCGCTAATATCCCGGCAGATACAGAAGTTCATCATCTCACCTTCTAATTCCACCCGGTTCCAGCTAATTTCCACGTCATATACAGAACCATCCTTGCGGCGATGTCGCGTTTCAAACAGCGGAATAACCTCCTCTCTCTGGAGCATAAGTTGTAGTTCTTCCCTCGTCCATTCAGCATCCCAATTAAACAGACTCAGATTCAGGGTTTCTTCTAGGGTGTAGCCCAGCATTTGAGCAAAACTGGGACTAGCTTCGACAACTTTTCCGACGCAATCCATGACAACAACACCGTCCAGTGAAGTGTTGAAGAAGGTTTTACTCCGCAAGAGTTCCTTTTCTAGTGCAACTTCGGCTTTTTTGCGATCGCTAATATCTTTCATGAAGCAGTAATGCCCCATAAATTGGTGCTGTTCGTCGTAAGTTGAAATCATCACCAATTGCTTATAAAAAACCGAACCATCTTTACGAACGCCTCTGGTTTCAACTTCAACTCTGCCCTCTTGCACCATCAGCCAATAGGCTGCCACCAGTTTTTCCAACTCATCGGGATGTACGGTTTTTTCCCAGGACATCCCGATCATTTCTTCTGGCTGATAGCCTGTCACGTCAGAATAGGCTTTATTGGCATATAGGTAACGCCCTTGTACATCCAGTTTGGAAATGCCGGACACTGCATTTTGCATCACCTCACTCATTTCTCTAAGCTCTGCTTCTGCTTGTTTGCGATCGGTAATATCTTCAGACAAACAAAGTAGGTACTGGGGCTGATGGCGATCGTCGTAAATGGGAATCTTCACCGTATGGAGCCAACGTTTACCCAGACTATGACTATCGATGATTTCTTCAGGAATATCCTCAGCAATGCCCTTGAGAAAGACTTCTCTATCCTTTTGCTCGAAAAATTTTGCCTGTTCTATGGGGAAAAAATCATAGCCACTTTTGCCAATGATTTGTTCGGCTGAAATCCCAAATAAATTTTCGCTAGTTTTATTCCAAAACTGAATGAAACCAAAATTTTTAGGATGTACATCCTTGACAAAAACCGCAATCGGTAAATTATCCAACAGTGCTTGTAAGAAATTGCGAGTTTTTTGGATTTCCAGCTCTACTTTTTGGCGCTTGCTAATATCAATAAACGTAACTATAACTTGTTTAATTTGACCGTTTCGATCTAACTCCGGGTAGGCATTAACTAATACCCAAACAAAACTATTAATTCCTTTTTTAATTCCTAAAACATGATTTTTGAGGGAAGTTCCCGTGGATAAAACCTGATTCACGGGATATTCCTCTAGGGGCATCACGCTGCCATCTTCCCGCACCAAATGCAATGCCGGATCGCTCACGGGTTTTCCCAGCATTTGATCCATTGAAAACCCTAGTAATTCAGCGGCTGTTTCATTACATAATTGGAGGCAGGTATCTGTCCCATGAATCACAAAACCCGCATTTAAGTTATCGATCAATTGCCGATATCTGGCTTCGCTGACCTGTAAAGCAACTTCAGCTTGCTTGCGCTCCGTAATGTCGGTGTGAGACCCAGCCATCCGAATTACGTTACCTGCATCATCCCAAAGCGCCTGACCACGATCCAAAATCCATTTGTAGGAACCATCTTTGCAGCGAACGCGATGTTCTGTAATATAAAAAGGAGTTTTCTTGGCAAAATGATCTTGAACGGCTTGCATTACCCATCCCAAATCATCGGGATGTACCCGATTAACCCATTCGTCTACAATGTTTT
Source organism: Microcoleus sp. B9-D4 (assembly GCF_036705105.1). Classification (NCBI taxonomy): domain Bacteria; kingdom Bacillati; phylum Cyanobacteriota; class Cyanophyceae; order Oscillatoriales; family Microcoleaceae; genus Microcoleus; species Microcoleus sp. B9-D4. The sequence goes on along the minus strand of NZ_JAUBTS010000005.1, from coordinate 91,273 downwards.
GGATTTCATGGTCTTCATAGCCCAGCATTTCCTTCCAGCGACTAGAAAAGAAGACCTGGTTGGTTTGAACATTCCAATCCCAAATGCCGTCATTATTCCCGCGTACAGAAAGTTCCCAGCGTTCTTCACTTTCACGTAGTGCTGCTTCTGCTTGTTTGCGGTCAGCAATATTCCGGCCAATCTTTGAGGCTCCAATTATATTCCCTGCTTGGTCTTTAATGGGGGAGACACTCATCGAGACATCGATTAATGTTCCATCTTTCCTCAGCCTCTTTGTATCGTAGTGTTTGATGCGTTCTCCTCGCCGAATTTTGGTGATAATTTCGTTTTCCTCATCTCGATAGTCTGCGGGAATCACTTTTATCCCTGATTGCCCTACTATTTCGACCGCTGTATAGCCAAAAATTGTTTCGGCTCCTACATTCCAACTTGTAACTACACCCTCTAAATCTTTGCTGATAATGGCATCTTCCGAAGATTCAACGATCGCAGCTAGTCGAGCGATCGCAATTTCTGCCTGTTGTCGTTGGTGAATTTCCCATTGCAACTGACGATTTACTTTTTTGAATTGATGGACTTCGCCCGCACTAAGTTGTGCCAGATACACGACCAACATCAGCAGCCCAACTAAAATTAAGCCACCAATTAAAACAACTTTTGGTAAATAGAAATTTTTCCTTTTTCCTAAATCTAAAGTTGGAGAAACCTCTATTCGCCACTCGGCACTATAGGCTCTTATTACAACTATTTTAGGCTGTGAATATTGAGATTCCAGCTCTTGACCGTAGATCAAATTCGGGCCATCATATATAGCCACATTGTACCCATATGGCACTTTTAAAATACTCTCAAATAGACTTTTAAATTGAAAAACTCCGACAATAAACCCGTCAAACCGCTCCCCTACAAATAAAGGAAAACTTGCTATAAATCCTTGACCCCCTTGAACAAGTGAAACATTGCGAGTTAACATAGGTTGACGCAGATCACGAGCCACTTGCAAAGTGATTTTGCGACGCAGTTCCCGATTGAAATCTAGGTTTTGCGCTGCCTCATTCCCAGCCAGTGGCACAACCGATCGCACTTTAAATGATGGATCAACTAATTCGATCGCCTGATAACCGTAGAAATCCTTTACATAAGCATCAGCATCGGCTTCCCAAAGAGCCTTTGGTGTACCGCCATTGGCTTCCCACCGATTCGCCATTTGCCGAAGTGTCAGCATCCGAGTTGATAATTCTTCGCTCAGTTGTAACTGAATCGCATTGGCTTCCTGCTGAATTAACTGCTCGATGTGAATTTGTCCGTTGAGGGTTAGCTGTTGCCAAGTAAATAAAACAGCAAGAGAAGCCACCACACCAAGCAGAAGAGGTAGCAATCTTTTAAGTGGTCTTTGGCATAAGGTTATCATCAGGTTGAGTCGAGTGACAGCCATAAATTAAGCGCTCTCTGAATAGAGCTGCCTTCAATTTGGTGGGCGATAATTTCAATTTAATTATACAACACAGCAAAGTTTTGAGCGTGAAAACCCGTTAACGCTAGGACCATCTCTAAACTTGATCAGCCCTAAATAGAACTGTTAAATTTTCCCCCTAAAGAATCTTGTTCTTTAAGCCCTAGCTGTCTAACTAAATTTAGAGAGGGCGATAAGCTATATCTGTTCAGATTGTAAATAGGCATTGTTGGCCAACAGTGGCGGCAAAACCAGTAGATTTGATGCTGGCGGAGGTGACGGAGCATTTGATTCGAGCAGCAGGGGCAGTGTGTCATAAAGACCTATTTTTTAACTAAGGGGTATTTCACTCTTGTTGCAAAGTGCTGTAAGCTCGCTTGAAGCAACGATAACAAGACCCTATACAAAAAAAATAAAGATTTGGTAAAGAATATAAAAGGGTTAAGGAAAAGATACAAGTTTAAACATTCCGTAATAAAAATAAGAGCGAAGAGAATTTTTATCCTACAATACGCACCTTGTAATATCACATCTGTTGTGTGATAATTATACACTATTCAGATGCAGCTTTTGAGACTCATTCCTACATAAAATAATTTTCCTGTTCCCTGTTCCTTGATTTGATCTGAGAGTCTAAATCCTAGCCCTACACCTTTGTATGAAGGTATCGCGGGCAGACAGTCTGGTGTAAAAGATGCGGTATCAGGAACAATCGATGCCGTCGCTAGCGACGGAATGCTGTTAGTAGGAGAAGCGCTGAGACAGGGTTTAAGTCCAAGCCAATATTCTGTGATACCGGAGCAGCCTTTAACCTGCATTTCTTACGGCATGATATTGCCAGCAAGTGACACTGAATGGCAAGAAACAGTCATTCGATTTTAGATTTTAGATTTTAGATTTTGGAGGCGACCCCACGGATAAATTCGGGGGCTTGAGGATTTTAGATTTTAGATTTTGGATTGATTCCACGGATAAATCACGTGGCGGGTACCATCAAGAAATTCTTGGTCAATAATTTTATTCGCAATCAAAGTTCGACGAATTTGTTGGAAAAAGTGCTGGGGCGCAATTCTCCTTTCCTACCGATGAGTGTCGCCGATCGAGATAAATGTATTTGAACCCAAATCGGGCAAGGTTTTCGCCGCGCACCAGAAGAATAGCGGTAAGGTGTGGATCTTGTCAGGGCAAGTCCGATCGCTGCAACCAGTGGCGTCAATAGGCTCTAAACTGGATTCAGGAAGGCGCGCAGCACAGGTTTAGGAGGGTCATCAGTGACAGAAAAAAGTTATCAATCGTCTTCTCTACCAACCTACGCGCGAAAAGAACTGCGGGAATTAGTTCGATCGCAGTTAAGGGCCCTGTTGGAAGAAGGAGACTTTAAAGGAGCAAAAGCGATTTTGCACCCGGTGCAGGAAGCAGACATAGCTGAAGCTATCGAAGGCCTGCCAGAAACCATGCAAGTAATAGCTTTCCGCTTGCTTTCCAAAGACGAAGCAATCGCAGTCTACGAATATCTCGACTCCAGCGTTCAGCAGTCCCTCTGCGAAAAATTCAAACGCCAAGAAGTCATTGACATTGTAGACAAAATGTCCCCGGACGATCGAGCTAAACTGTTTGACGAACTGCCGGCAATATTAGTCCGTCGCCTGTTGGGTGAATTGAGCCCGACGGAACGGGAAGCTACGGCTCAACTTTTGGGTTACGAAGCCAGTACCGCCGGTCGGATCATGACCCCGGAATATATTTCTCTCAAAGAAAGCTTTACCGTCGCCCAAGCTTTAGACCGAATTCGCTCTTTGGCTAGAACTACCGAAACAATTTATTCTCTTTACGTCACCGACGCCGGACGCAGCTTGACCGGTATTTTATCCCTGCGGGATTTAGTCACTTCGCCCCTCGACAAAACTGTCGGCGAAATTATGACCCGCGAGGTAGTTTCTGTTCAAACAGGAACGGATCAAGAAGAAGTAGCTAGGCTGATCCAGCGTTACGATTTTTTAGCTGTGCCCGTTGTAGACCGCGAACAGCGTCTGGTCGGCATCATTACAGTTGACGATGCGATCGACATTTTAGAACAAGAAGCAGCCAAAGATATTTATACCTTGGGCGGCGTCCAGTCCGGCGGCGACAATTATTTTCAGACCGATTTAATCACTGTTGCCCGGAAAAGAGTCGTGTGGCTGTTTGTTCTGCTTTTAACTAATACTGTCACCGGCGCAATTATTAGAGCTCAAGAAGATATTTTGAACCAAGTAGTTGCCCTAGCAGCCTTTATTCCCCTGCTGACTGGCACTGGAGGCAATGTCGGAGCTCAGTCCTCAACGGTTGTAATTCGCGGTTTGAACACTGACGAAATTACAGCAATGGGCCCGTTTCAAGTAATTATTCGGGAGGGGATGGCGGGAGCGCTGCTAGGAGCTATATTGGGGACTGTAGCGACGGGCTGGGCTTACACTCTGCAAGGGAGTTTAGAAGTGGCACTCGCGGTGGGAGTGAGTTTGTTTGCGATCGCAATTTTAGCTTCTATTGCCGGTTCAGCTCTGCCGTTTCTATTTCGTTCTTTGGGTTTAGACCCCGCTTTAATGTCTGCTCCCTTTATTACTACCGCAGTTGATGTCCTCGGAGTGTTGATTTATTTCACTTTAGCTCGACAAATTTTGCAGCTTTAATATATTTAATTACATGGCTGTGAATAAAAAACTTAATCTGTTTTTCACCACTGCTAAATTCGGGGTTAATGTGCAATTCCCTACCGGATATCTGCACTCGCGCGTACTTTATTTTTATCCGCATACTTGCACCCCTTGAAAAAAAGAATGCAACTATAGGCCCGTGCTCGAAACTCCGAGCTTCCTGAGTCATTCCACATCTAAAATCTAAAATCTAAAATCTAAAATGGTATTAGCCTATGTCATCATCCAATTCACCAACTAAAATCCAAAATCCCACGTCCAGCAATTTGTTAGAAACTGCTGAATTGGTTTTTCTTGCTGCCTCTGCTGTGGGATTGGCTGCTAGTTTGGTTTGGGGGCAGAGCGTTTATGCTCAAGTGCCTGTAGTGATTTCGTTGGTGTTGAATTTTGTGAATCGGCAGAAGCTGCACAGGCAAGTTAAAGCAAGTACGGCGGCCACGTTCGATCGCGTAAATCAACAAGCCGCTACTACCGATCGCGCGATCGAGCAATTGCAACTTGCTGTAAATGCTTTAGACGAAGCTCTTTCTCAAACATCTCGCGAAAATCTCAATGTTGCGCCTGGAGAAAACGTACACTCTCTAATTTCAGCAATTGAGAACCTGCGCCAGCGACTAATAATTTTAGAAAAAACTATTAAAATGATTCAAAGCGAGATCGAACTCACCAGCCGCCAATTCAAACAGCGACCGGAGTTGCAACAAGTCGAAACTTTGACAACAATAATTCTGGACTTGCAGCAGTTTATCAACGAACTGCCGCAGTGGGGCAATTTGCAGCAGCGGCAGCTAACAGAACTTCAGCAAAAAGTAGACAATGCTTTGGCTGAGATCTCAGAAGAAATTGCTGTGATTCCCAACCGCGTGCAAGAGGCGCTAGCTAGTCGCGGTGGGGAAATTAACCCACAGTTTGGTTCTGGTTTGAATGGCGAGCAAAAGAATGGTTATCGACCTAAAACCCAGAATGAGAAAATTCGCCAGAAATATCCCAGAGCTTATGTCAAGTGGAGTCAGGATGAAGACGAAAATTTGAAGAAAGAATATGCTAGCGGTCAACAAATTGACGAATTAGCTCAGAGATTTCAGCGACAGCCTAGTGCCATTCGTTCGCGCTTACAAAAATTAGGATTGATGGAATAATGGGAATGGTATTGTAAAACTTCCTTGAGTTTATAAGCAATTATAAACAATAGTAGTATGATATTATCATGGTGGTCGAGTGAACTACACATAGGTTAAAAAATGGAAGCCTTAAATGCAACTAACCGAGAGGCACATCATTAAATCAAGGGAACACCGTTTCGCCCAAATTGACGAATTAGCTTTCAAATCCAAAAACCTCTACAATGCCGCCAATTACGTCATTCGTCAGAGCTTTATTTATGGATGGAAGTATGTCAGTTATAACGAAATGAACCGCTTGATGAAGTCTCATGAAGCCTACAAGGCTTTGCCGGCCAAAGTCAGCCAGCAAATCTTGATGGTGCTAGACAAGAATTGGAAATCTTTTTTTGAGGCGGTTAAAGCTTACAATGCTGATTCTTCCAAATTCACTGGTCGCCCAAAACTGCCAAAGTACAAAGATAAAATCAAAGGGCGAAACCTTCTAATCTACACAATTCAAGCGATTAGTAGCAAACAGTTGAAAAAGGGAATCATTAAGCTTTCGGGTACTGAGCTTTCAATTAAAACCAAAGTCAGCCCCGACCAGGTTTGCCAAGTTAGACTGGTTCCGAAATGTGATTCCTATGTAATTGAGGTAATTTACGATGAACCGGAGTCCACTCTCAGCGAGGCCAACTCTGTAGCTAGTATTGATTTGGGGCTGGATAATTTAGTAGCGCTAACTTCAAATCAACCGGGATTTGTCCCTTTGTTGATTAACGGGCGACCATTAAAATCGATCAACCAGTTCTACAACAAACGCAAAGCAAAATTACAATCCAAATTGAGAGGAAATCGCAAAACTTCACCACGGATTCAGCGCTTAACACGCTGTCGCAATCAGAAAGTCGATAATTACTTACATCATACCAGTCGTGTGATTGTTGATCGTTTGACAGCAGAACAAATTGGGACGTTAGTAATTGGCAAGAATGCCCAGTGGAAAACTGACATCGAGTTAGGGAAGAGAACTAATCAAAACTTTGTCAGCATTCCTCACTCTCGATTAATTGAAATGTTGGAGTACAAAGCTCGGTTGGCGGGAATCACGGTAATTGTGAAGGAAGAATCCTACACGTCCCGCTCCAACTTTCTGGGTTTAGATCCAATTCCTGTTTACGGTAAAACAGAAAAAGAGCCTGTGTTTACTGGTAAACGGATTAAGCGTGGTTTGTACAAAACATCGACGGGTCAATTAATTAATTCTGACGTGAATGCTTCGTACAACATTCTCAGAAAAGCAATCCCAAATGCGTTCAGCTTTCTTGATAGGGAGCTGCGTAGTTGGGCCAATGCGGGTTAATCCGCTCAAAGTAAAAGTGAAAGGGGAGGGGCTTGAAGCCTCCCATGTCTATAAATGACTATACTTTTGCCAGCTATAGACAAAAATGAGTAAATCTAAAATCTAAAATCTAAAATCGGCAATAACAAAACGATCGCCCTTTTTTTTCAAAAGAGCGATCGCTTTGTTTCTGTATTCAGTACCGGCTGCCAACAGCGCGCCACTAACATTACATCTCAAGGCTTTTTAGCCTTGGTCTACCTCATTTTAGAAATCTTGGGGTAACAAAGAACTTAAACGCTCCAACAAAGGATCGGAATTCCGAGGAGGAGCAACCTCAGCATCAGGCACTACATTATCATCCGCCACAGACTCAGACTCAATCGGGCCAGGCTCTACTACTTTTGAAACTTGGGCAAAAGAAACTTGAGCAAACTTACTGTTAACACTCCCCTGCAACTGATCCAACTGGGCGCTGAGTTGATTCAGGTGATGTTCCAGTCCCTCCAAACGGCTTAATTCCTCTGCCGAAACATTGTGCTCAAACTCAGCAAATTTGGCCACAAGTTCAGCAATACGCTGTTCCAACCGTTGAAAGCTCTGTGTAGAGCTAGCAGACTCAGATACAGACAAAAACTGCCACAAAGCTTGCTTGCAGAGATTGCTGAAAGTCTGATACTTCGTGAAAGCCAACTCTTTTTCAATAGCGGCCAGCAAAGTTTGATCCGCAGCATCTTCCGTAAACGCCACCGAGAAATTCGCCTTATTTTTTGCCCACAGTGCCATAGGGTTCAAGCCTTAATGCGTTACTTTATCGTGGCTAGCTGAGCCTCAGCATAAATAAACTGTCCCAAAGCATTAGCTTTCCGGGAAGGCTGAGCCAAGTGAGCCTTAAGATTGGCGTCTTTAAGCAAAGGTTGCAAAACCTCCCAGAAAAACTCGCCGCCACCGCCAGTCAGAACCACATCCGTCACACGTTCGGGCAGCCACTGCACCAAACGTTCGGACAGTTCGTTAGCGAAAGCCTCCCGCAAATCCTTAATAATCGGATCTAAATTAGTCGGCTTAGTCGCTCCTCTGGGACGGTAAAAACGCTGGCCTTCGGGTTTATTCACCGCTTCCAGTAAAGACAGAGATTGAGGGTCTGCCCCCGGAATCTTTGAGGCAACTTGTTCGTAGAACTTGTTCATTGCGAAGGAATCGCTCTTTGAAGCCGCCCGGGCAAACCGGAAACGATCGACCATTAACAAATCGGTAGTTTGGTGTCCGATATCCACAACAGCCACCGACAGTTCCGGCAACTCCGGCGTAAACTCCTTGTTATCTTGAGCCTCGCACCAAATCAGGCTGCCGAACCCTTCCGGCATTACCCAAACGTGACTGATGTTAATATCCACACGCTCGCCCCGGTACACCACAACGTGGGGAGAGCGCAGTTGGCTAATAATCTCTTCCTTTTCCTTCTCAAACTGATCCTGCGAATAAAACGGCAAACCCAGCACAACTGCTATTTCGCCTTTCATCTGGAAATATCCAGCACAGGAAAAGACTTTAACCAAAGCATCTACTACTTTCGACTGGTCAGCGCCACCGAGATTAGCGCCAAAATCTGCCGCCAATTGACCTATAGCGTAACCCCTGCCCTGGTACTCCAGCCACATATCCAACAGAGGGTCTGTTGCTTTGGACTCAAAGCTGCCACCCCGCACCTTTTCCACAGGCATAGTAGCCACGTTGGCAGGGATGAAAACAACGCTACTAGGGTTGCGACTCACGCAAGCTTTAGTTGCCGTCCGACCCAAATCAGCACTAATAATCGATTTGTTGTTAGAAGCGACTTTAGTCTGCTGGGTCAGCATAGCCGAATTAGGAACAAGCTGTCTAGTTGTCATTGAAATGTGTTACCTCACTGAGCCTCACCATTATCATGCCTTATCCCTTGACACTGCCACGCTTAAAGACAGTGGGTTTTGCGGCGATTCTTCTAACTCTACCTAGATCGGTATCGAAATCAGCACCAAACATTATATTCGGGACGATCGCCCTTACCGTAACTAACCTAACTTTTTCTGGAGCGATCATCCTCGAAGCTCTGTTGCCTGAGAGTGCATTGTTAAGTTAAATTTAGTTAAGATTCTGAGTGTAAACTTTTGTCGCACTTCTCCGACACCGCGATCTTACCCGATCTGTCCCCAATTCAAGGCATCCGCATTTATGAAAATTTCTTGGCGAACTATACTACTTTGGACTTTACCCGCCTTAGTCATCGGCTTTTTCTTGTGGCAGGGGGCCTTTGCGCCATCCCCGGCAGAAATGAGCAAGAACACCGCCAGCACCCGCCTGAGCTACGGTCGATTCTTAGATTACTTAAACGCCGGTCGAGTGACCAGCGTTGACCTTTACGACGGAGGTCGGACGGCTATTGTCCTAGCAGTCGATCCCGAACTGGACAATCACGAGCAGCGGTGGCGGGTAGACTTGCCCTCAAATGCCCCGGAACTGGTTTCTAGGCTCAGAGACTCCAAAATCAGCTTCGACACTCACCCACTACGCAACGACGGCGCTGTCTGGGGACTTTTAGGCAATCTAGTATTTCCCCTCTTGTTAGTAGGAGGGCTGTTTTTCCTCTTCCGCCGCGGTGGCAACGTTCCCGGCGGCCCGGGCCAAGCCATGAACTTTGGCAAATCCAAAGCTCGCTTTCAAATGGAAGCTAAAACAGGCGTACTGTTCGACGACGTAGCAGGCGTTGAGGAAGCCAAAGAAGAACTTCAAGAAGTGGTGACATTCCTCAAAAAACCCGAACGCTTCACCGCAGTCGGGGCGAAGATTCCCAAAGGCGTGCTGCTAGTGGGCCCTCCCGGAACCGGTAAAACCTTGCTGGCAAAAGCGATCGCAGGCGAAGCCGGCGTGCCCTTCTTCAGCATCTCCGGTTCGGAATTTGTCGAAATGTTCGTCGGTGTCGGCGCTTCCCGCGTTCGAGACTTGTTTAAGAAAGCTAAAGAAAATGCTCCTTGCATCATCTTTATCGATGAAATCGATGCAGTGGGCCGCCAGCGCGGCGCCGGTATCGGTGGCGGTAACGACGAACGGGAACAAACCTTGAACCAGTTGCTGACCGAAATGGACGGTTTTGAGGGCAATACTGGCATTATCATCATTGCTGCCACGAACCGCCCCGACGTGCTCGACTCAGCGCTGCTGCGTCCGGGACGTTTTGACCGCCAAGTTACCGTAGATACGCCGGATATCAAAGGCCGCTTGGAAATTTTGGAAGTTCACGCGCGCAACAAGAAGCTGTCTGCAGAAATTTCTTTGGACGCCATCGCCCGCCGTACTCCTGGTTTTACCGGCGCTGATTTGGCTAACTTGCTCAACGAAGCTGCGATTTTAACCGCCCGCCGCCGCAAAGAAGCGATTACGATGCTCGAAATTGACGATGCAGTTGATCGCGTGGTAGCAGGTATGGAAGGCACTCCCTTGGTGGACAGCAAGAGCAAGCGCTTGATTGCTTACCACGAAATCGGCCACGCGATCGTCGGTACAATCATTCAAGCCCACGATCCAGTTCAAAAAGTTACCTTAGTTCCTCGCGGACAGGCCCGCGGCTTGACTTGGTTCATGCCCAGCGAAGACCAAGGTTTGATTTCAAGATCGCAAATTTTAGCCCGCATTAGCGGTGCTTTGGGTGGCCGCGCAGCCGAAGAAGTAGTTTTCGGCGATGCCGAAGTAACTACCGGTGCCGGTAACGACTTGCAGCAAGTCAGCGGTATGGCGCGCCAAATGGTAACTCGCTACGGGATGTCTACCTTGGGCCCGATCGCCTTGGAAGCCCAGCAAAGCGAAATTTTCCTCGGCCGCGACTACACAGCGCGATCGGAATATTCCGAAGAAATAGCCTCTCGGATTGACGGACAAGTTCGATCAATTGTCGATCACTGCTACGACGACGCCCGCCGAATTATTCGCGAAAATCGCACCGTGATCGATCGCTTAGTCGATTTGTTGATCGAAAAAGAAACCATCGACGGCGAAGAGTTGCGCCTAATCGTCTCTGAATACACTTTTGTTCCTGAAAAAGAACAATACGTTCCTCAGCTTTAAGACTTGTTTAAACATTAGGGACACGGCATTGCCGTGTCTTTAAAAAGTAGGGACGCAACAGCATTTTCACGTCCCTACTTTTTTATTAAACTGTCAACAATAGACTTTTTGCAAAAGTCCTTTTAAGCAAATTTTCAGACGGGCTCTCCGGCCCATCCCACAAGAGAAAAAACTTTTTGTGGGATGGGCCGGAGAGCCCGTCCCAGCTATTTTTGCAAGAGGTCTAATATTAAACCGCCCCTAAACGCCAATTAACGCAGATGAATACTACATTAGCCCTACATACTAAGAATTCGCCATTTTTTTTTATAGCAGCTTTTATTTTTGTTGGTGTCAATACTTTGAGCGCCCGCGCCGAAAAATCAAGATGTTTTGTAGATATTTGCATCGACTCCAGCAGCGTTGAATTAAGCAAATCCGATATTCCTGGTGCTCCCTCTTATCCAGTCAGAACTATTTTAGTAACTCAACAGTTTAGTAACGATAAATTGTTGGCGCAAATGGAAGTTGACTGCCAGCAACGACAGTTGAGAACTGTCAGAGTTAGCCAAGATGGCGAAAATTGGTCGAATTTCTCTCCGAAATGGACTTTAGTCGATGGCCACTCATCTTTGTCTCGGCTTGTTGACTATACTTGTAAATTGGCGATCGCAGAACAAGAGAATAAATAAGTAGACCCAGAAAAAAACCGAGCACCTATATCTTCAGCCCTTGCCCCTTGCGGGTGCAAGTTTGACAGCGCTTGAAACCGCCGAGTGTTAATATTACACTCAATCTACAATCTAAAATCTAAAATCTAAAATCTAAAATCGGATGACCAACCCCACCGAATACCGGCAAAGACGCGAACAGTTAATGGCAAAAATTGGCAGCGGGACGGCGATATTTCGCAGCGCCCCTGCAGCCGTCATGCACAACGATGTAGAATACGCCTACCGACAAGATAGCGATTTTTTCTATTTAACCGGTTTCAACGAAGCTGCGGCGGTAGCAGTGATCGCGCCACACCATGAAGAACACAAATTTGTTTTGTTTGTGCAGCCAAAAGACTTGGAAAAAGAAACTTGGCACGGTTATCGTGCCGGAGTAGAAGGCGCTAAGGAATTGTACGGCGCGGATGAAGCTTTCCCGATTAATGAACTTGCGGAAAAATTGCCGAAATATTTAGAAAAAGCCGATCGCATATATTATCACTTCGGGCGCGATCGTAGTTTCGACCAAACAGTCCTCAATCACTGGCAGCGCTTGATGGCAACCTATCCAAAACGCGGCACAGGCCCGACAGCAATCGAAGATTCCAACATCATTTTACACCCGATGCGGCTGGTGAAAAGCGAAACAGAATTAGCATTAATGCGAAAAGCGGCTAATATTTCAGTTGCAGCGCACAACCGCGCCCAAGAATTCGCTAAACCGGGCAGATACGAATATGAAATTCAAGCTGAAATAGAACATACTTTTGGCTTAAATGGCTGCACTCCGGCTTACCCTTCAATTGTTGCATCCGGTTACAATTCCTGCGTCCTCCACTACATCGAAAACAACCGCCAAATGCAGGAAAACGATTTGTTGCTAATAGATGCTGGTTGTGCTTGCGGGTACTACAACGCCGATATTACTCGCACCTTTCCTGTTAGTGGCAAATTTACAGCCGAACAACAAATAATTTATGACTTAGTTTTGCAAGCACAATTGCAGGCAATTAGTCAAGTATATCCCGGAAATCCTTACAGTAAAATTCATGAAACGGCTGTGCGCGTTTTGGTGGAAGGTTTAATGGATTTAAAACTTTTGGTGGGGGATATTGAAGAGATAATTAAAGAAGAGAAATACAAGCCATTTTATATGCACCGCACTGGTCATTGGCTGGGATTGGATGTGCACGATGTCGGCGTTTATCAGTACGGCGAAAATCCGCAAGTTTTGCAGGCAGGACAAGTGCTGACGGTGGAACCGGGGATTTATATTTCTCCTTATATTAAACCCGTTGAAGGACAGCCGGAGGTTCCTGAAAAATGGCGCGGTATTGGTGTGAGAATTGAAGATGATGTTTTGGTGACACTTGAGGGCCATGAAGTGTTGACGGCGGGAGTTCCTAAATAATTGTTGACTGTTGACTGTTGACTGTTGACTGTTTGAACAATACCGATGCAACCGGAAACGATTTATGTAGGGTGCGGATCTGTTCTATGCTTCAATGGAATTTGCTCCTTGACGGGTGCCGACGCACCTTAGTTACAACTTGATTGTGTGTACCGCATATAAATTGAATCTGCTGTAAGTTGGCAGTGCAGGCTTGAGCTTTGTTAGTATTGGCTTGAAAAAGCTCAAGTCCGCAACTGCCAAACAAAGAGTTCTTATGTGTATTGATCCTACCAAGATCGATCGACCTCTGGAAACCTGCGAAGCATTAGTAGCAGAGCAAAAAGCAAAAATTCTACAACTAGAAGAGGATTTGCAGCAGCAGAGAGAATTGTGCCAGAATTTAGAAGCACAACTCAAAGCAGTCGAGAATGCTGGCTTTTCGGGTTCGGCAACTGAATCGGATATCACCGACGACGATCGCATTGAGTTAATCACATCTCTGGAAAAAAGCCAGGAAATGTACCGAACTCTCATCAAACATTATCCCAATGGCTCGGTGTTTTTGTTCGATCGCGATTTGCGCTATACTCTGGTGGACGGTCAAGGTTTGGCTGCAGTTGGTTTGTCCAAAGAACAGTTGGAAGGCAAAACATTGTGGGAAGTATCCCCACCTGAAGATTTGCCCCTTTTTGAGACTACATATCGCGCGGCTTTGGCAGGAAAAGAGAATACTTTTGAATATAAATACGGCGCTCGCGTTTATTCAACAACAATTGCTCCAGTCAAAAACGACCGGGAAGAAATTTTTGCCGGCATGGTAGTTACTCATGATATCACCGAAAAAAAACAGGCAGAAATAGCGCTGCAAGAAATCAAAAATCAGCTAAAAATTAAATATCAAAAGCGCACAGAAGACTTAAAAACAGCCAACACTCAATTGCGGGAAGAAATTATCTATCGCTGGCGGGCCGAAGAAGCTCTGCGAGAAAGCCAGGAACAGCTAGAATTGTTTTTCTCTCAATCTTTAGATGGCTTTTTCTTTATGATGCTGGACGAACCCGTGCACTGGGACAATACCGTTGACAAAGAAAAAGTTTTGGATTACGTATTTGCTAACGGGCGGGTAACGAAGGCAAACGATGCTTTGATAGCTCAATACGGAGGTACTAGGGAAGAGTTTATTGGCCGGACGCTTTACTCTTTCTTGTCGCACAACTTGACTGGTAGCAGAGAGATAATCAAGCAATTTTTTGATGCTGGCAGAATTCACATCGAAAATGAAAATCGCAAGTTTGACGGGGTTCCAGTTTTGGTGGAAGGCGACTATATTTGCATTTACGATTCCCACCGCAGAATCATCGGATATTTTGGCGTGCAGCGCGATATTAGCGATCGCAAAGAAACCGAAGCAGCACTAAAAGAAAGCGAAGAAAGGTTCCGACAGCTAGCAGAAAACATTGAAAGCGTGTTTTGGATGGTAAACGTTCAACCCCAGGAAATTATTTATATCAGTCCGGGTTACGAAAAGATTTGGGGCAGAAGCTGCGCTGATTTGTATGCTAACGGGCGCTTTTTTGCAGATTCTCTCCATCCAGAAGATCGCGAGCGCGTTATTGCTCATTTAACTAGACAAATTGAGTCGGAAGAGGAGATAGAATATCGAATTGTTAGGCCGGACGGCCAAACCTGCTGGATTCGCGATCGGGCTTTTCCGATTAGAAATCAATCTGGTAAAGTTTACCGCATCGTGGGAATTGCAGTAGATATTACCGCACGCAAACAGGCAGAAAAAACCATCCGCGAAAGTGAAGAACGCTTCCGCCAGTTAGCAGAAAATATCCAAGATTCCGTCTGGCTAATGTCTGCGGAATTCACCGATTTATTGTATCTGAGTCCAGCTTACGAACAAATCTGGGGGCGCTGTCGGGAAGAATTGTATGCTGAGCCATTAAAAATGATGGAGTGGGTGCATCCAGAAGATAAACTCCTGTTGGCAGAGGCAATGGGGCGAGTGTTGCAGGGCGAGTCCACCAATACCGAATATCGGATTTTTCTGCCAGACGGCACAATTCGCTGGGTGTGCGATCGAGCTTTTCCCATTTACGACGAATCGGGCAACATTTACCGCATCGCGGGTATTGGCGAAGATATCAGCGATCGCAAATTTACCGATGCCCGCATCCAAGCAGCACTCCGCGAAAAAGAAGTATTGCTCAAAGAAATTCACCACCGAGTCAAAAATAATATGCAGATAATTTCCAGCCTGCTGCAACTTCAATCTCAATACATTGAAGACGAACCGACGCTAGCTTTATTTGAAGAAAGCCAGACCCGCATCCATTCAATGGCTCTGATTCACGAGCAACTTTATCAATCCGAAAATCTCGATCACATCGCCCTGTCTCCCTACGTCGAAAACTTGGTTGCTAATTTGTATCAATCTTTTGGTTGCGGCAACACTTCAATCAAATTTAATCTCAAAATTGACCCCATTTATTTAAACATAGAAACAGCAATTCCGTGCGGCTTAATTATTAACGAACTGGTTTCTAACTCTTTAAAATATGCCTTTGGCTCTAATTTAGATGGTGAAATAACTATTGAATTTCATGAAATAAATTACCACCAATTTCATTTAACTATTCAAGATAACGGTCGCGGATTTCCGGCGAATTTTGACTTGGAAAATACTGAAACATTAGGATTGCGATTAGTGAAAATGTTGGTTTACCAATTAGAGGCGAGTATTGCCATTGACAGTCAGCGTGGAACCTGCTACAGTCTGATTTTCCAAGAGTTAAATTATCGGCAGCGTATTTAACGAAAAATGAACCCTATACAAATTTTGGTTGTAGAAGACGAAGTTATTGTAGCCCAAGACATAGCAGGTCGATTAAAAAAACTGGGATATGTAGTAACAGCTACAGTTTCTTCAGGAGAAGAAGCAATTCAAAAAGCGAGAGAAAACCCGCCCGATTTAGTGTTGATGGATATCGTGCTTAAAGGTGACATGGACGGGGTAACAGCGGCCGAAAAAATCCGAACTAATATGAATGTGCCGACAGTATTTTTAACAGCTTATGCCGACGATAAAACGCTGCAAAGAGCGAAAATTACAGATCCATTCGGTTATATTATCAAACCATTTCAACAAAATGATTTGCGGGTGGCGATCGAGATTGCCATGCACAGACACGAAATCGAAACCAAGATGCGAGAATCTCTCAAAGCCGCCGAAGCAGTCAGAGAGTCGGTGGAAGAAAAATCGCACCGCCAAAACCAGTATATTTCAATGGCAGCTCACGAATTGCGGAATCCCCTCAACGCGATTTTAATCTCTGCGGAACTCCTAGAGCTCGATCGAACTCGCAGCAGGGACGAATCGCAAGTTAGAACCCTGCGATTGGTGCACTCAGCTACCCAAAAGATGAACCAGCTAATCGATGATATGCTGTTCATGGGCAGGGCAGAATCAGGCCAACTCAAATGCAATCCATTACCGATAAATTTAATCGAATTTTGTCAAAACTTGCTCGATCAATTGCAGTTAGGAAATGAAGCCAAGCACAAACTAACATTAATCCCGTCAGATGTTACCAGCGCGATGTTAGATCAACAATTGCTGCACGGCATTATTTCTAACTTAATCGTCAATGCCATCAAATATTCTCCCAACGGCGGGCAAGTCACCTTGGAATTGGAATGCCGTCAAGCAGGTGAGGGAGACAAAGAACCTATTTTCTGCTTGTCTCCTCAGTGTTTGTTTCCCAATTCCCAAGTGACAAATATTAACTCCACCTTACTAATTATGCGTATCCGAGACGAAGGTATCGGCATCCCAGAAGCAGAAGTAGGGAAAATATTTGAAATGTTCTACCGCTGCAAGAATACGGGAAAGATTAAAGGTAACGGTTTGGGATTAACAATTGTTAAAAAAGCTGTGGAATTGCAAGGAGGGGCGATCGCCTGCGAAAGCAAAATGGGCGTGGGTACAACCTTCACAGTCACCCTTCCTTACATTGCCCTTTCCTGTAAGACTCAACGAGAAACAAATTAAATGCCACTACAAACACTAATCAAAGTGTTGCAAAATCCACTCCACCGCCACCGCTAAATTTGCTGCAATAAAATCAGGTTTAGTATGGTGCTGATACTCCCCGCTCAACACGCTTTCCCCGTAACCAGTCTGCACCAAAATGCCAGTACAGCCGGCATTGTGAGCCATATCAACATCAGTCGCTTTATCCCCCACCATAAAACTATTTCGCAAATCCAAATCGTATTCCCAAGCCGCCGCTACTAACATCCCTGTATTTGGTTTTCGCCAAGTCGAATACCGCGTAAATTCGGGGTTTGTTCCGCCTTCTGCTGCGCTTAAATAAGGACAGTAATAAAGAGCATCTAACCTCGCTCCGGCTTCATTTTCTAATAACTGACACAGGCGTTTGTGCAAAGCTTCTATGTGGCTAATCGGATTATAATCCCTCGCTGGGCCCGATTGATTGGAAACCAAACAGCAAAATATTTCTTTGTCATTTAAGCGGCGTACAGCTTGGGCTATTCCGGGGATTAAATGCAAATCTTCTACTTTGTGGATGTAGCCCACTTCGATATTGAGAACGCCATCTCTGTCAAGAAATACTGCTCGTTTCATTGTTGTATTGTTTTTGATATAATATAAAACTCGGTGGCATCGGAATTGATATTACTTAAGCTTTTCGTCCGCTAGTCCTCCCGCCTACCCGGTAGTCCGCCAGGGAATGAATTCCCTGTCTAATAGCGAAAGTCCTCTAAAAGAGGACTGAATAATTTAAGTAGTTGTTCCGAATTAATTACACAATATTTCTACTGAAACCTTTGCCTAGCAAGGAGTCTTTATGTAATTAATTTTGTGTGGTTACTTATTAGTCCTCTTTTAGAGGACTTCAGCTTTGAGGCAGGGGTTTCAACCCCTGTCGGACTATCGGTTTAACGTGTTTGTTGACCCCAATGGACACTGCCGTGTTCTCATCATGATTCTAAAATAGATTGTTTGCCTAGCCATTCGCGGAAACTATCATGATACAAACTATAACAAATTTCTCCTCCGATTTCCTGCTTATTTAAGAACTCGATCCAATTGTCTAACACTTTTTCAACATCGTATTCATCCCGATCAATTATATTGGATATGGCAGTTACAGATAAACTTGATGTTGATTGTACCAAAACATTCAGCACAGACAACTCGATCGCCGATAAGCCATCACCTCTCATCCGCAGCCAGTGGTTTTGATAATACGCTGCTAAACCGGGAGGAAGTTCAGGGAAAAGTGAGGACTCTCCCAGATTAGCATCGGGGTGTGAATTATCCGCGATCGCCCTTAGCATCTGACTCAGATACATGAAATTGTTTTCGCTGACAGTGGCGAGTTGTTGGCAGAATTCGGGTTGAGTTAAATCCGGTGCGGTTGATAGGTATTGCTGAATGTAGTTCAGGGCATCCTCCCGATTTTGGGCGGGATAATCTCTTAAATCGAGAGTTTGAGAGGGGGTTTCAATTAACAAACCGGATTTCTCTCTCAAAAACGGGCGGCGGGCGAGGATAAAATAAGTACGATCGCCCAAATA
The DNA here is from genome assembly GCF_036705105.1 of Microcoleus sp. B9-D4. NCBI lineage: Bacteria > Bacillati > Cyanobacteriota > Cyanophyceae > Oscillatoriales > Microcoleaceae > Microcoleus > Microcoleus sp. B9-D4. Next base: position 72,886 of record NZ_JAUBTS010000005.1, on the reverse strand, counting down.
TCTCGGCAGATAAAACAGATTTGTGCTCGGAGGCTGACTGGTGCGCGCGATCGCGTCTAGAGTATCGATGACTATTATCAATTTTTGGCGATCGTTTAATGTATCGCTAATTTGCTGAAGCAACAAAGACAGAAACCAACTCCCATCATCGGATTCGAGATTTTGAAGTTGAGATCTTAGCCTGACAATTTCCGATGTTTCCCCATTGGCGGCAAGGTATTTGTCAATCAGTTGAGTGCAGACTGAAGCGAGAAAATCTTCAGCTCGATTTTTGCCCTCAACTGCAGCGTTGTAATAGATACTGCGAGGATGGGCGGTGACATATTGAGCGAGGATGGAACTTTTGCCGCAGCCGGGAGTGCCGACAATTGTGAAATAACCGCGGCTGTGGGAGTCCAGAAAGTCTGAAATGGCAGAAAAAACAAATTTGCGCCCTACAAAATTCTCGGTTTTTTCTCGCAGGAGTTGCTGAAATTCTATTGGGTAAGCAGCGGTATAGATGGGAGTTGACAGAGGTGAGGAATTCATGTTAGTGCCTCCACCCCTTCTAGCCGCAGGAAATATACGCGGCCGGATGCGTCGCCTGCGACAATTGTTACTCCATCGGGTGCAATGGCGCAACAGGCGATCACACTTTCACCCGTGAAACTGGCAATGACATTTCCCGTGGCTAAATCCCAGACTTTGAGGTTTTTTTCCCAGGAACCAGAAATCGCCCGTTTGCCATCAGCAGTCATGGCTACTGATTTTACCAAATCGCTGTGACCAGTGAGAGTAAACTCTTCCTTTCGAGCTGTTAAATCCCAAACTTTGATAGTGTTGTCATGTGAACAAGAAATTGCCCGTTTCCCATCAGCAGTGACAGCTACCGCATTTACGGAGTAGCTATGGCCAGTGAGAGTAAACTCTTCCTTTCCAGTGATTAAATCCCAGACTTTGATGGTGTTGTCATCTGAACCAGAAATCGCCCGCTTCCCATCAGCAGTGACGGCAACTGCATATACTGAGTAGCTGTGACCAGTGAGAGTAAACTCTTCCTTTCCAGTAATTAAATCCCAGACTTTGATGGTGTTGTCATCTGAACCAGAAATCGCCCGCTTCCCATCAGCAGTGACGGCAACTGC